>JAWVFM010000407.1:0-6717 GCA_033856015.1 Solirubrobacterales bacterium | reverse complement strand
AAGCGCTTCATGTCCGGGCCGCCGCCGTAGTTGCCGATCGCGCCTCCCGCGCGAACGACGCGGTGGCAGGGGACGATCACCGGGATGGGATTGACGCCGCACGCCGTGCCGGCCGCGCGCGAGGCGCGGGGGTTGCCGGCGCGGGCGGCCATCTCGCCATAGGTTGCCGTCTCGCCGAAGCCCACCTGCGGCAGCTTCCGGAGAACCTTCCGGTAGAAGCCCTTGGGCGAGAGCTGCCAGTCCAGCGGCAGGTCGAAGTCCTGCCGGCGCCCATCGAAGTACTCGTCGAGCTCGCGACGCGCCAGGTCGAGGCGCTTCGGCGACTCTAGGATCCGCGGCGAAACGGCTTCCGCGAGGCGTGCGAGGACCGAGTCCGTCGCTTCGTTCGGCAGGCCCAGCTTGACCAGCCCGAGCGGCGTCGCCGCGATGGTCATCTGGCCCACCGGGCTGTCGACCGTGGCGTAGGCGACGTCCAGGAGGCCGTCCCGCTCCGCCTGCGCGGCAAGCCAGCCGGCCAGACCGTCATCGGCCGGTTCCTGGTCGCCAAGCGCCCTGCGCAGATCTCGCTCGCTGATTGAAGCGCTCACAGCGCCACCTCCTTGGTTGCCTGCGTGGTCCGCAGGGTCTTGAGTCCGTCCGCGACCCGGCGGCGGGCCGCGTCCTCCGAGCAACCGAGGGTCGCCCCGATCTCGCCGTAGCGAAGGTCAACCGCGAAGCGCAGCAGAACGGCGGCGCGCTGCCCCTCCGGCAGGGCGGCGACCGCGTGCCAGATCTCCGTGTCCCGCCCGGCGGCCTCAGCGTCCCTCCCGCCGAGCCAGCGAGGCGCGGCCTGGGGTGCCGCGCCATCGAGGGCTCCCGCGTCTCCGGCGGGGCGCGGCGCCGAGCTCCTGGCTCGGTGCTGGTCGATCGCCTTGTTGCGGGCGATCGCGTAGAGCCAGCCACGGAGGTTCCTCGCATCCGCGCGTGGGTAGGCGCGAAGCGCCGCAAGGAAGGTCTCCTGCAGACAGTCCTCCGCATCGTTCGGCCCCACCATTCCCCGCAGGAACGCCAGGACGGGACTGCGATGCTCGTCGACCAGTGTCTGAAACGGAGGGAGCGCGTTCACGGTTCGAGAGTAGAACGCCGCCCGGCCCAGCTTCGTGAGATGCCTCCTGCCGAGCGCGCCGGGCGCGCGACGCCTGGGAGGAAAACCCGCTTCACTGGTGCCTGCAGGCGAGAGCAGGAGGCGGTTGTGAGCAGAAAGCTGAAGCTGATGGGCGCGCTGGGAGTAATCGCCCTGGCAATCCCGGTCGCGAGCGTCCTCGGGCGCGGCGCCGGCCAGTCGAGCGGGCCGGGCCAGTCGAGCGCGAAGGCAACCACCGTGGAGACGTCGGCAGTGCACGAGGTCGCGGTGCCGAGCACGGTCGGGCCCGCCGGCGCAGCGGCGAAGTCGAGGCCGAAGCCGCTGAAGCTCGCCTACTTCGAGACGCCGCGAAAGACTGTCAAGGAGGGCCGCTCGGGCCTCGTCGTCGGCCCTGTGCCCAAGAACTGCAACGTGCTGAACGGCTACTACTTCGTGCCGGGGAACCTGAACTCGACCGCGATCCTGTCGATGGGCGACTCGCCCGCCGGGCTTCGCAAGTGGGCGTTCTACCGCGACAACGAGGCCGGGAAGCCGATCACCGGCGTCAAGTACGGCGTGATCTGCGCCAAGCACGCCGGCGTCATCTCCGGCTGAGCCGCCGGCTCAGAGCTCAGAGAGGCGGCGCGTGAGGAAGCGCCGCTCGGGCTCCGTCGCACCGAGCGCGAGCGCGCGCCGGTAGGCCGCCTGAGCTTCGTCCGTGCGGCCGAGGCGGCGAAGCAGCTCCGCGCGGGTCGAGTGCAGGTAGCGATAGCCGTCGAGCTCGAGGCCGTCGACCAGCCGCAGCGCCTCCTCCGCCCCATCGACCTCCGCGACGGCCGCGGCCCGGTTCAGGTCGACCACCGGCGAGCCCGTGATCGCGGCCAGCTCCGTGTAGAGCGCCACGATCTGCACCCAATCGGTGGGGTCCTCGAGGTGGAGCGAGGCGATCGCGGCCTGCACGACGTAGCTGCCGCGGCCGCCGAGGGCGATGGATCGATCGAGCTCCGCCCGCCCTCGTTCGATCGCTGCCCGGTCCCACAGCGAGCGGTCCTGATCGCGCAGGAGGACGAGCTCGCCGTCGCGAAACCGCGCCTCCCGGCGCGCGTCGTGGAGGAGCATCAGAGCGAGCAGCCCGTGCGCCTCGGGCTCGTCGGGCATCACCTCGACGAGCGCCGTGCCGAGCCTGAGCGCCTCGGCAGCGAGATCGCCGCGGCCGGCGAACCCCTCGTTGAAGATCAGGTAGACCACGGCGAGAACCGCCGCTAGGCGGTCCGGGAGGAGGTGGTCCGGCGGCACCCGGAACGGGATTCCAGCCGCCTTGATCTTGCGCTTCGCCCGCACCAGGCGCTGAGCCATGGTCGAGTCGGCGACGAGGAACGCGCTCGCGATCTCCTCGGTCGTCAGCCCGCCGAGGGCGCGGAGCGTCAGCGCCACCTGGGCGTCGAGTGCGAGCGCCGGGTGGCAACAGGTGAACAGCAGCTCGAGGCGCTCGTCGGGCATCTCAGTCTCGTCGATCTCGTCCTCGATCGCCTCCGGGACGTCGAGCAACTTGGTCTTCGCAGCAAGCGTCTGCTCCCGACGCAGCCGGTCGATGGCGCGGTTCCGCGCGGTCGTCGTCAGCCACGCGCCGGGGTTGGTGGGAACGCCCGCGCGCGGCCAGCGCTCGGCCGCGGTCGTGAACGCCTCCTGCGCGGCCTCCTCGGCGGCATCGAAGTCGCCGAGGAAGCCGATCAGGTTGGCGAGAACGCGCCCCCACTCGTCGCGGAAGACGCGGTCGAGCTCGGTCAGCGCTCCACCACCGGGCGAACCTCGATGGCGCCGCCCAGGCGAGCGGCGGGGATGCGCGCCGCGACGTCGAGCGCAGCGTCGATGTCGTCGGCCTCGAGCAGGTAGTAGCCGCCGAGGACCTCCTTGGTTGCCGCGAACGGCCCGTCCGTGGTCAGCGTCTGGCCGCCCTCCACGCGCACGGTGGTCGCGGTGTCGGCCGGCTGGAGCTGGTTGCCGCCGAGGACGCCCGGGAGCTCGGAGATGGCGAAGTACTCGGACATGACGCCGTTCCGCTCCTCCTCGGAGAGCTTTGCGAACGCCTCCGTCGCCTCGGCGGAGTAGATCTGAAGCAGGTATTGCATTGGAGCCTCCTGTGGTGGATTGTCTCGCTAACACGACGCACGGCCGACGGTGATCTCGACAGGTCCGTGGGTGAGGACCTTGAGGTCCGAAACTTCATGTGAGGACGCCGAAGGCGCCCGCAAGTTATTCGGTCTTAGAATCGTTGGTGAAGGCTGGGCCGCGTTTGCGCTCGGCTAACATGTAAAGCTGATCCGATTTCTAGGATTTAGGCAAGGAGAACCACATGGCGCTCACGATTGGCGACACCGCCCCGGACTTCGAGGCGCAGACCACCGAAGGACCGATCAGCTTCCATGACTGGATCGGCGACAGCTGGGCGGTGCTCTTCTCGCACCCGCGCGCGTTCACGCCCGTGTGCACGACCGAGCTCGGCTACATGGCGCAGATCAAGCCCGACTTCGACAAGCGGGGCGTGAAGATCATCGGCCTGTCCGTGGACCCCGTGGACAACAGCCAGAAGTGGGCCGAGGACATCGCCGAGACCCAGGGCACCGCGCCCAACTACCCGCTCATCGCCGACACCGACTACAACGTGTCGAAGCTCTACGGCATGCTCCCGGCGGACACCGAGGGCGACCCGACCGAGCGCACTCCGGCCCAGAACGCGACGCTTCGCAACGTCTTCGTGATCGGGCCGGACAAGAAGATCAAGCTCGTGCTCATCTATCCGATGACCACCGGCCGGAACTTCGACGAGGTGCTGCGGGTGATCGACTCGCTGCAGCTCACCGCGAACAACCAGGTGGCAACGCCGGCGCAGTGGGAGGCCGGCGAGGACGTGATCATCGCCGGGTCGGTCAGCGACGACCAGGCCAAGGAGCGCTACCCGGACGGCTGGGAGTCGCCGAAGCCGTACCTCCGGATAGTCCCGGCGCCGTAGGGAAGCCGACAGCCGTCGGCTACGGCGCCGACGGCACCGAGATGCCCTTGGCTCCCGGAGCGCTGGGCTGAGGACTGACTAGCTCGGAGCGCCGAACCCTTTCGGCGTGGTCGTCCGTCGCCGGCAGAGCGCTCTCCCTGGCCCGCTCATCCCCGCCCTCGATGACCCCCAGGAATACCGAGACGATGCGCGGGTCGAATTGCTGGGCGGCGTTGGTCACGAGCTCGGAGCGCGCCGCCTCGAAAGACAGCGCCTTGCGATAGGAACGATCCGTGCGCATGGCGTTCCACGAGTCGCAGCAGGCGATGATCCGCGCTTCGAGGGGGATCTCCGTACCCATCAGGCCGTCGGGGTAGCCCCTGCCGTCCCAGCGCTCGTGGTGAGAGCGGACGATCAGCCCGACGCTTCGCATGAAGCCGCCGACCCGGTCGAGCATCTTCTGGCCCTCGATAGTGTGCGTCTCGACGAGCTTCCATTCCTCGGGATCCAGCTTCCCGGGCTTGTTGATGATCTCCTTCGGGATCGCAATCTTGCCGACGTCGTGGAGCAGCGCCCCGAACTCCAGGTTGCGCCGCTGCGAGGCGTCCAACTCGAGCTCGTCGCCGAGCTCGAGCGCAAGCTCGACCACCCCGCGGCAATGCTCTCCCGTATAGCTGTCGTCGGCCTCGAGCACGTCGCCGAGAACCAGGGCCGTTCCCCGGTAGGCGGTGTTGAGCTCGATCAGGCTCTGCATGCGCTCGTGGCGCTCGCGGGCGAACACGGCCAGGAGCGCGAGCAGCGGCAGCGGCGTGAGCGCCGCGATCGGGTGCCGGTGGATGTCCTCCGCCACCACCAGCGCAATGCCCGACAGCCCTGCGTCGATGGCGTAGACCCAGGTTTCGCGTACTTGCGCGGCAAAGCTGGCTTTCCGGTCGATCCAGAAGCGCAGCGCCGACGTCGAGAAGTCGACGGCGAACTGCGCGGCAAGGGCGCCGACCAACAGCACCGCGCCGGCGTCGATCGGCGCGGTGTGCGCCAGGGCGAACACGGCCGCCGGGCCAACCGAGAACCAGGAGTTGCCGACGGCGAAGAGCAAGCGGCTTGGAGGAATCTTGCCGGCGTAGACGTCCGGCAGGCGGCCCACGGTCAGGGCCGCGACGACCGCGATCGGAACGATCGCCACGGGCAGGGCAAAGAGCAACGGGACGAACGCCAGCTGCGTCGCGACCGTGAACCCGAACGGGGTGTCGAAACGCACTCTGCTGGCGAAGCCGAGGACGACCAGGCAGATCAACGCGGGCGCCACCGCAAAGTCCCCCGGCGGCTGAATCCACCAGAGCGCCGCGACGGCGATCGCGAACCCGGCGCCGATCAGCGTCTCGGACCGCCGCTCGGCAGCAGACAGGCGCGAGTCGGCTCGGTCGAACGTGTCGGCGAGCAGCTCCTGGTCCTCGACGCTCTGCGTAATCGTCATACCAACCTGAGATCGGCCGATTCGGGGCAGAGGTTTAGGCCTGGCGCCTGCGAACCCCTACCTCAACACTCGTCCAGAGTGCGGTACGCGGCTAAAGCCGGGCATGCGGCTGCCGATGCGCGTAGGGAAGACGAAACTGAAAAGGGCAAACCCGGCGCGAGCCGGGGACGCAAAACCAGGGGTCTCACACAATGTGAGATAGCTCGGTTGCCAGTACGACCCGAAAGGTGCGTACAGATGACGAAGGGCCTTCTCAGCCTCCGCTCGCGCTTGGTAGCGGCATGCGGAGCTTTCGCCTGCCTGCTTGTGGGCTTCACGGCAAGTCCGGCTTTCGCCAGCAGGCCGCCCTCGATCGACACGACCGACTGCGTTGCTCCGGTGCTCTCGCAGCCGTTTCTTTCGATCAAGGACCGCCACTGGTACACGCTGGCGCCCGGTCAGACCGTCGACAACTTCGACGGCTCCGGCTGGACGCTCGATGGCGGCGCCCAGATCCAGACCAAGAATCTGGCCGATGGCCTAACGGGTTCGGTCCTCGACCTGCCGAGCGGGGCGCGCGCGGTGAGCCCCAAGATGTGCGTGAACACGGGCTTTCGCTCCGCACGCACGATGGTCCGAAACGTGACCGGGACGGGCGGCGTTTCCTTCCGCGTGTCCTACGAGGGCACGAAGACCTGGAGCCGGCCGAAGCACAGCGGCCGAATCCACGGCAAGAAGAGCGGTTGGTCAGCGTCGCGGCGCATGAACATCAAGCCAAGCAACGTGAGCGGCTGGCAGCTCGTCCACTTCATCTATGTGGCCGATGCCAAGCACAGCGATGTGCAGCTCTCCAACTTCTACATAGACCCGCGCATGAAGGGCTAGGGCCCCCTCCCATCGTCAGCGCCGAACGCCCTCGCCCTCTCGGCGGGGGCGTTCGTGCGTTCACGTTGAGTTATCGCGCGTTCAGCCGGACGGGTTTGCGTCTGCCCACTCGACGATCCGGTCGGAGCCGTCGATCACGGTGCCCTCTGCCAGCTCCAGGGTCGGCACCTTGTAGTTGCCCGTGAGTCGCTTCAATTTGCGCCAGCCGGGCCAGATCGGGTCGGTGCGAAGGCAGCCCAATGTGCGCACCACCACACGCGAGTAGCCCGCCCGCACGCCCGCCTCGGA
>JAWVFM010000406.1:0-3673 GCA_033856015.1 Solirubrobacterales bacterium | reverse complement strand
ACGACCATCCCGGGCTGGAGCCGGCCGAGGATCTGCTCACGAACCTCCTTGCGCTCCTCCTCGAGGACGGCGCGGCGCGAGAGCACGACGTTGTTGCGACTGCGGTTGAGCTCGATCACCTTGCACTCGAGCGTCTGGCCGCGGAAGTCGTCCAGGTTGTGAACACGGCGGATGTCGACGAGCGACGCGGGCAGGAAGCCCCGGACGCCGAGATCGATGATCAGGCCGCCCTTGACGACCTCGATGACGGTGCCCTCGATCGGCTCGCCGGAGGCCGCGGCCTGCTCGATCTTCCGCCACGCCTTCTCGAAGCGCGCGCGCTTCTTCGAGAGGACCAACCGGCCCTCCTGGTCCTCCTTGGTGAGGACCAGCGCGTCGACCTGCTCGCCGAGCGAAACCTCGTCCGCAGGATCCACCGAGCGGCGAATCGAGAGCTCGTTGTTGGGGATGACGCCCTCGGACTTGTAGCCGACGTCGACAAGCACCTCGTCCTTGTCGATCCGCACCACCTCGCCGCTCACGACGTCGCCCTCGGCGAACGGCTTGATCGTGGCGTCGTAATTGGGCACGAGCTGGCCGTCGACCTCGATCATGAAGTCGCTGCCAAGCGTCGTGGGCCCGGTCACGGGTGCTGCGACGGGCGTCTCTGTGGGTGCTTCGGTTGCAGGCAAGGCGGGACAGTTTGGCAGAACGGGTACCCTCGCCGCCGGTGCCCGTTCGAAAGACGAAACGCGGCGCGGAGAGAACTCGACTCGACGCGGACGCGGACGTGCTCGTCTGCGGGGCGAGCTTTGCGGGGCTTGCCGTGGCGCGAGAACTCGCCGGCTCGGGGGCCCGGGTTCTCATCGTCGATCGCTACGAGATCGGCGAGCGTCAGACCTCGGCCTGCGCGGCGCCCACGCAGTGGCTGACTGCGCTCGGCCTTGATACGTCGATCCGGCAGACCTTCGACACGCTGACGATTCACACCCCTCACACCACCGCGCGGATGCGCCTGCCCTGGACGTTCTCGACCTTCGACTACCGCGAGCTCTGCGGCCTCCTCTTCGAGCAATGCGACGCCACTTTCGAGACGGCGACGGTCGAGGGCCGTGCCTCGCAGAAGGGTGATCTGACGATCGCGACCGACCGCGGCGAGCTACGCGCTCCCCACGTGGTCGACGCACTCGGCTGGCGCCGGGTTCTGAGCGCCGCCGGCTACCAGCCGCCGGACGCGCCGCTCTCGCGTGGCCTCGAGGTCCACCCGGGCGGCAGCTCGGACCAGCTCGAGATCTGGATCGACCGCGCCTACGTGCCGGCAGGCTACGGCTGGAGCTTCCCGGCCGGCGAAGAGGTGCGAGTCGGCGTGGGCTCGTTCGACCCGCGCTTCCACGTCAAGGAGCCCACCGTCCGCCTGGCAAACGAGCTCGACCGCGACGCGATCCGCTACCAGGGCAACTGGATCCCGCATCGCATCCGCGACGCGACCGAGGACGGGGTCTTCTACGTCGGCGACTCAGCCGGCCACTGCCTGCCGCTCACGGCGGAGGGCATCCGCACCGCGCTCTACTTCGGCATCGCCTGCGGGCGCGAGCTGACCGCCGCCTGGCGCGGCGAGATCGCCCCAGAGGAGGCGCTGCGTCGCTACCACGAGTTCTCGGCAGCTCACGAGCGGAAGTTTCGCTGGCTGCTCCGCGCTCAGCGCGCGGTGCCGCGGATCAACCCGCGCGTCCTCGCCATGGCCCTGGACGCGATGGAGAGCAGGCGCTTCGTGCGCTGGTCGTTCAACCATTACCTGGACATCGCCCCGCCTAGCTTCGCCGCCGGCGCCCGGGCCCCGCGAAGCGAGCCGGCGCTCGCCGCGTAGCGTCCGGGCAGCCCTCTAGGTACGGACCACCAGGAACGTCCCTGCCAGGAGCAGGGCGATCCCGGCGATCCGGCCGCCGCTAAGCGGCGTGCGATCCAGTCCGAGGAGCCCGAATCTGTCGATCACCACGGCGGTCGTGAGCTGTCCCGTGATCGTCGCCGCTGCGACGCCGCCCGCACCGATGGTGCGAACCGAGATCAGGGCGACGGTCACGTAGGCGGCGCCGAGGAGCCCGCCCACGAGGTAATACCAGCGCGCATCGAACGTGAAGCGCAGTCCGCCCGTATCACCCGATGCGATGACGATCACGAGGAGAAGCGCCGTGCCCAGCCCGAACGACACGAGCGCCGCGGGCAGGTTCCCGGTGTGGCGCCCCAGGCCGGAGTTGATCGGCGCCTGGAGGGCAACGAGCCCCCCGACGAGGGCAGTCAGGATCACCGCGAGGCCTCTGTCCATGCGGCGGGATGCTAGATGCCCTTCGCCCGACTCGCCGCGGTCGCTTGCGGCCCGGCTCGGCCCTCTGCGTGATTTCCGGTCGCCGCTCGGGTTAAGACAACGAGCCGCACTTGCCTGTTGAGATGAAGTCCACTCAAGCCCAAGCCGAGAACTGCCGATAGGGGTTCGGTAATGCGCGCCGATCCAGCCCACAGGCCGCTTGCGAGCTTGGCGCTTCGGGCCCAGCCCGACGAACGGCTGGTCGAGCTCTTTCGCCAGGGCCACGAGCGCGCCTACGACGAGATCGTGCGCCGCTATCGCTCTGCCCTCGTCGCGTTCGCGGGCGCAATCGTCCCCCGCCACCGTGCCGAGGACGTCGTTCAGGAGTCGCTCATCCGTGCGCACGGCGCGCTGGGCGGCGAGAACGACATGGAGGTGCGCCCGTGGCTGTACACGATCGTGCGCAACCGGGCCCTCAACTCGCTGCGTGACGAACACGTCCACGAGCACCTCGCCGAGGACTACGACGGCGTCCCCCAGCCTCCCGACGTCCTCGCCCGCCGCGAGGAGCTGACGGGGCTGGTCGCCCAGCTCAAGGCCCTTCCCGACGCTCAGCGTGAGGCGCTCGTTCGCCGCGAGTTGGAGGGTCGCAGCCACGAGGAGATCGCGCTCGCGCTCGGGGCGACACCTGGTGCCGTTCGCGGGCTCATCTTCCGTGCCCGGGCCGGGCTCCGCGCCGTCAGCGGCATCCTCGTTCCGCCATCGCTCGCGGAGTGGACGCTGGGCCCGGGCGGGACCAGCGTCGCCGGCATCGCCGCCGGAGGCGGAGCCAGCGTGCTCATGAAGGCCGGCGTTGCGGCAACGGTCGGAGCCCTCGCCGTCGGAGGCGGGGTCGCGCTCCACAACCGATCCTCGCGCCCCACGGTCAAGGTGGAGGCGGCGGTCTCCGGCCACGCCAAAGGCGGCGACCGCTCACCCCGAAGCGGCGCCTCGCGGATCACCTCCCCAGCGGCTTCTCACGCTCCCAGCTCCGGTTCTTCCGCCGAAAGCGCCAGCTCAGCCGGACACGATGGCAGCAAAAGCGGCTCCGGCGGCTCCGCCAGCTCCGGCAGCGGCCCGGTGGGCATCTCGAGCTCAGGCTCCTCGGCGCTCTCGGCTGGAAGCGGGACACCCGGAAGCGGCAGCTCGGGCTCCGGCTCGACTCATAGCGGCGACACCTCCGGCGGCAGCGGCGGTGGCGGAACCCCGAGCGGCTCGGGGGATGGCGGCGGCTCCGGCGACGGCGGCCAGCACTCCGGGTCCGGCGGCGGCTCCGGCGACAGCTCCGGGAGCGGCGACAGCTCCGGCGGCGGCGGATCGAGCGGCGGATCTAGAGACACCTCCGGAGACGGC
>JAWVFM010000405.1:0-3879 GCA_033856015.1 Solirubrobacterales bacterium | reverse complement strand
TCAACCTCGACTTCGCCGACGTGCGGACGATCATGTCCGACGCCGGCCGGGCCCTGCTCGGGATCGGAGCCGGCGCCAAGCCCGCGGGCCACGCCGCTGCCGAGGTGCACGGTCACGTCCGCGCTCGACTGCTGGAGCGACTGCAGATCCGTGTTGATCGCCATGAACTCGACACCCGGTATGTGGGCCTCGACCATGCGGTTGACGGCGTTGACCCCCGCGCCCCCGACGCCGACCACCCGGATGATCGGCTCGTGGGGACTGGGCGGCCCTGACGGTGCTTCGTAGGGCCTGGGGTCGTCCCGGCCGTAAAGAGGCGGCTCGGGGTCAAGTGGCTCGTCGGCGAAGATTCGCGAGAGGCGGTCCTTCGGCTCCGGAATGGCGCGCTCGACGCCCGGCGCCTCGCTGCGGTACGCGCGCATGGGCTCAGGGTCGGGCCGGCGGGTTGGTGCCTCCGGCGGCTCGTCGGTCTCGTGGTCGAAGGGCAGGCCCTCGGGAGAGTCGTCCGGCTCGGCCGCGGGAGCGGGCGAGCTCGGCATCACCCGCGTCTCGTCCTCGGGCGGCGGCTCGTCGCGGCCGACCGCAGGCTGCGCCTGGGTGGGCTGCTCGTCCGGCTGGGCCGTCGAGCGAAAGAGGTCGGCGAGAGGACCCTCTCGCATGCTGGCCCGCTTGTTACGCGCCATGGTTGGTAAGAACCTCCTGCGCCAGCTCGCGGTAGTAGCCCGCGGCGTTGCCCTTTGGATCGTACTTCAGGACGCTCGCGCCGCGGACCGGTGCCTCGGCGAACTTGATCGCCTTCTTGATTCGCGACTTGAAGACGAGCTCTCCGAAGTTCTCCTCGAGGATCTCCACTGCTTCCTTCGCGTGCACCGTGCGGGAGTCGAGCATCGTCGGAAGGATGCCCTCGATCCGCACGCGCGGGTTGAGGTTCTCACGGATCATCTCCAGGGTGTTCTGGAGCTGGACGAGACCGCGCATCGACAGGTACTCGCACTGGACGGGGACGATGACCTTGTCCGACGCGGTGAGCGCGTTCACGGTCAGGAGCCCGAGGCTCGGCGGCGTGTCGATGCAGATGAAGTCGTAGTCGTCCTCGATCGCCTTGAACGCCTTCTCGAGCGAGCGCTCCCGCCCGATCTGTGCGCTCATCGCGATCTCGGCGCCGGCCAGGTCGATCGAGGCCACCGCGATGTCGATCTCGCGCTTCTGGATGATGTCGCGGATCGGGATGTGGTGGACCAGCACGTCGTACATGGATCGCTCCACCTTGTCCGGGTCGATCCCCTGGCTCATCGTCAGGTTGCCCTGAGGGTCCAGGTCCACCACCAGCACGTCGTGGCCCGACTCGGCGAACGCGACCGCAAGGTTCAGGGTCGTCGTGGTCTTGGCGACACCGCCCTTCTGGTTGGCGAAGGAGATGACCTCGGCCCGGCGCTCCTGGGGCTCTGCGGCAGCCGCGACCGGGTCGCCGGTGCGGGGCCGCGCCGGATCGCGGAGCGGCGCCAGCGCCTGCGTGACGCTGATGCGCTCGGCGTCCTCCTCGTCGGGGACAAGCTGATTCACGGGCGGTGCCGTCGCCTTGTCGGCCGGCTCCGGCTCGGGCGCGGCCGGCGCTTCGAGCGCGGGCTCCGGCTCAACAGCGGGGGGCGCCTCATCCGCAGCGACAGGCTCGGCCTGCGGCGCGACGTCGACCACCTCGGCCGGCGACTCGGGTTCTGCAGGCTCGGCCTGCGACTCGGCGTCTGCGGGCTCGGCCTGCGACTCGGCCGCCGGCTCAGCTTCGAGCTCTGACTCCGACCCCGAAGCGAAGTACCCGTTCGGTTTCCAATCCAGGTCGGCCATCGTCTGATGGTCGGCTCGGCCAACATTCTCGTCTGGTTCCCGCGATGCGCGGTTGAAGAAGCCCATTTGATCGCGATTATTCGCACACGCCGCGGGGTTTCCTCTTTCTGCAAGGCACGAGCTTTCGCCCTGGCATGATCCGCCCGTGGCCGATCTGCTCGACAAACGGCTCGTGATCGTCACCGGCAAGGGCGGCGTGGGCAAGTCCACGGTCGCCCTGGCGATCGGAATGGCGGCCGCCGAGTCCGGTAAGCGGACCATTGTCTGCGAGGTCGCGGCGCAGGAGGGAATCTCGCGCCGCTTCCATCACGCCGAGGTGGGATTCCACGAGGTTGAGATGGCGGAGAACCTCTGGGCGATCTCCATCGACCCCGACGAGTCGATGCGCGAGTACGTCCTGCTTCAGCTCAAGGTCAGGGCCGCGCGGGACCTGCTCTTCCGCTCGAAGGTCTTCGGGTATCTCGCGGCCGCAACGCCGGGACTTCGAGAGCTGGTGACGATCGGGAAGATCTGGGAGCTGGCCCAGGGGAAGCGCAGGGTCAAGGGCGGGCGCAACTACGACCTGGTGGTGGTCGACGCCCCGGCGACCGGCCAGGGCATCGGCTTCCTGCAGACGCCGCGAACGTTCGCCAACGTCGCCCGCGTGGGGCCGATGGCAAGCCAGGCCGAGACGCTCGATGCCTTCCTCACCAACCACCGGCGAACGGGTGTCGCGATCGTCTCGCTGCCCGAGGAGATGCCGGTGAACGAGACGGCGATGCTCGAGCGCGAGGTCAGCGAGAGCGTCGGCGCGTCCGTCGACCGCATCTACATGAACGGCCTCTACCCGGACCGCTTCACCGCCGACGAGGCCGTGCGTCTCTCGGCCGCCGCCGAGGAGGCGAACGGAGAGACGCGTGCCGCCCTCCTCGAGGCGCTCGGCGAGCGGCATCGGGCCCGTGCGCAGGGTGAGCAGCTTGCGCGCCTGGCCGAGCTCACCGAGGCGCCGATCACCACCCTCCCCTTCCTCTTCGAGCCCGAGGTCGGCGTGGACCAGGTCCGCCGGCTCGCGGGCGGGGTCGCCGCGTGAGCGCCGGGGTGGCCGATCTGCTCGAGGGCAAGCGCGTCCTCGTCTGCGCGGGCTCGGGCGGCGTCGGCAAGACCACGACCGCCGCGGCAATCGCCGCGGGCATGGCGGCGCGGGGCAAGAAGGTCGCCGTCCTGACGATCGATCCCGCCAAGCGGCTGGCGGACTCCCTGGGCCTGCCCGAGCTGGGCAACCAGGAGCGCCAGGTCGACCCCGCGCTGTTCGCGAGGGCCGGCGTGAGCGCTTCTGAGGGCGAGCTGTGGGCGATGATGCTCGACCCGAAGGCCACGTTCGACGACGTCATCCGCCAGCACGCTCCCGACGCGGAGACTCGTGACCGCATCCTGTCGAACCGCATCTACCAGCAGCTCTCCGCGGCGCTGGCCGGCTCGCAGGAGTACATGGCCATGGAGAAGCTCTTCGAGATCTGGGCCGAGGACCGCTACGACCTACTGGTCCTCGACACGCCCCCCTCCAGGAACGCCCTCGACTTCCTGGACGCGCCGAAGCGGCTCACTCAGTTCATCGAGGGACGGGCGCTCCAGGTGTTCCTACGCCCCACCGGCCTCGCCACGCGCGTCCTCAGCACCGGGACGTCGGCGGTGTTCTCGGTCCTCCGCCGGATCACCGGTGTCGACCTGCTCTCCGATCTCGCCGAGTTCTTCCAGGCCTTCAGCAGCATGGTCGGCGGCTTTCGAGAGCGCGCGCGGCGCGTCAACGAGCTGCTCGCCGACGAGCAGACGAGCTTCCTGGTCGTTTGCGGGCCGCAGGGAGAGCCGATCTCCGAGGCGGTCTACTTCCACAGCAAGCTCGTCGAGTCGGGCCTGCCGTTTGGCGGCGTGATCGTCAACAAGGTGCACTACGACGTGGCTGGAGCCTCGCCCGGCGCCGCCGTTGATGTCGCGGACGAGCTCGCGGCCGTCCTCGGCGACGCCGAGCTGGCGGAGCGAGTTGCCGCGAACCACGCGGAC
>JAWVFM010000404.1:0-3109 GCA_033856015.1 Solirubrobacterales bacterium | reverse complement strand
CCGCGATGATGTCTTCGTAGCTCACGTCGGACATGTTGAAGTTGCCGTTGTTGCGGCCGAGCCGCAGCACCACGACGCGGTCGGCCACTGCCTGGACGTCGGCGAGGTTGTGGCTGATCAGCAGCACGCCGAGGCCACGCTCGCGAAGGCGCTCGACCAGGTTCAGCACCTCCGCCGTCTGCACGACCCCGAGCGCTGCGGTCGGCTCATCCAGGATCACGACCTTCGGCTCGCCCAGAAGCGAGCGGGCGATGGCGACAGATTGCCGCTGGCCTCCGGAGAGCAGGCCGACCGGCGAGCGGAGGTCCTGGATCGTCGTTACGGACAGCTCGTCCAGGAGCTCCTTCGCCCGGCTCTCCATGGCGATCTCGTCGAGCGCTCCGCGCCGGGTGAGCTCGCGGCCGAGGAAGAGGTTTGCGACCAGGTCGAGGTTGTCGCAAAGGGCGAGGTCCTGGAAGACGGTCGCGATGCCGATCCCCTGGGCGTCCTTTGGGCCGGCGATCCGAACCGGGCTGCCCTCCCACTCGATCGTTCCTCGCTCCGCAGGCGCCACGCCGGAGATGCTCTTGACGAGCGTTGACTTGCCGGCACCGTTGTCGCCGACCAGGGCAACCACCTCGCCGGCGTTGATATCGAGATCCACGCCGTCCAGGGCCTGCACGGCGCCGAAGGACTTCGTGGCGCCGCGAACCCGCAGGATCGGAGTGGCGGTGGTCGACGCAGGGCTCGCAGTCGCGGTCGTGCTCATGAACCTACCTTGCCGGAGGTTCGCCCGTGGCCCGCACCGTCGAGGCGGCGCGGGCCAGCTGGGCGCGTCCAGCTCAGTCCAGGCCGGCCTTCTTGCAGTCGGCCGCGTACTGAGGCGTGCAGATGTCCTTGACGGTCAGGAACCCGTCCTTGATGACGGTGTCCTTGATGTTCTTCTGCGTCACCGCGATCGGCGTGAGGATCTTCGACGGGACGTCCTTCGTGCCGTTGTTGGTGGTCTCGGTCGTCTTGTAGGTATCGCCCCTCAACAGGTCGACGGCCATCTGGGCGGCGGTCTGCGCCTCCGGGGCGATCGGCTTGTAGATGGTCATCGACTGCTGGCCGGCAACGATCCGCTGGATCCCGTCGACCTGCGCGTCTTGGCCGGTGAGCGGTGGGAACGGGTTGTACCCGGCGGACTTCAGAGCCGCCGCGATGCCGGCGGCCATGCCGTCGTTGGCGGAGTAGACGCCGACGATCTTGTCCTTGCCGAGCGCGGCGATCGCACCCTGCATCTCGCTCTGGGCCTTGTCAGCGCTCCAGTCAGGAGTGTCGTACTCCTTGCCGATCGTGACCTGCCCGTCGAGGACGGAGTGTGCTCCCGCCTTGAACCCGGCGGCGTTCGGGTCCGTCGGGGCCCCGTTGATCATGACGACGTCGCCCGAGTTCTGGGTGCCGTTCGCCTTCAACGCGGAGAGGAGCGCCTTGCCCTGTAGCTGACCGACCTGCTTGGTGTCGAACCCGACGTAGTCGCTCACCGGACCGTTGGCGAGGCGGTCGTAGGAGACAACCGGGACTCCCTGCGACTGCGCCTTGTTGACGATCGCCTCGGCCGCCTTGCCGTCCACGGGGTCGAGGATCATGACGTCGACGCCCTGGGTCAGCATCGACTCGGCCTGGGTCTGCTGCTGGCCTGCGTCCTGGTCGGCGTTTGCATAGAGAAACTTGCAGTCCGGGCAGAGCTTCTTCAGGTCCTGCTGGATGTACGGATGGTCGAAAGCTTCGTAGCGAGTCGTCTTGGTCTCCGGGAGCAACAGGCCGATCGTGCCGCTCTGCGAAGAGCTCGACGACCCAGAGGTCGTGGAGGTGCTGTTGCTCGTCGTGCCGCAAGCTGCGACTCCAAATGCGATCAGCGCCGCGGTTGCGGCGAGCGCGAGCGCTCTCAAGCCGACGGAAACCCTGTTAGTCACGAGACCTCTCCTTCACTCTCGGTTGGCTGCGCGAACCCAATCACGTCTCAGAGGTTTTGTCAACCAGTTCGCCCTAACAGGCGGACATCTCTTCCCATATGTCCGACCGCTTGACATATCCTCCTCTGACGGTGGAGACTGCGGGCATGTCGGGTGAGAACGCGCAGCACCGGCTGAGGGCTGGGAACAAGCTGCGCGTGGTCGACGAGCTCCGCGTGCGCGGGCCGCAGAGCCGGGCGGAGCTCCGCCGCGCGACGGGGCTCTCGCGGACGACGATCTCGACCCTGGTCGCCGAGCTTCTCGCGCAGCGGCTGGTCACGGAGTCGGACGACCACGGCGCATCCGCGGGCCGGGCGGGAGGGCGCCCCTCGAAGTCGGTGCGCCTGAACGCATCGGCCGGGGCCGCAGTCAGCATCGACATCGGCGCGCGCCACATCGCCATCGCCATCGGCGACCTCGGCCAGCAGGTGCTGGCTCGCCGCTGGACCCCGCTCGAGTACGGCCACCGCGCCGAGGACGGGCTGAAGGTCGCGGTCGCCACGGTGGAGGACCTGCTCACGGAGGCCGCGGTGGATCGCTCGCGCGTGATCGGCGCCGCGCTGGGCCTGCCGGCCCCGATCTCCAAGCCCGACGGCCTCGTCGCGTCCTCGACGATCCTGCCCGGATGGGCGGGCGTGGCCCCGGCCGACGAGCTCTCCCGGCGGCTCGGGATTCCGGCCGTGGTCGACAACGACGCCAACCTCGGCGCCCTCGCCGAGGCGGTCAGTGGAGCCGGCTCGGGCGCGGGTCAGATCGCCTACATCAAGGTGGCGAGCGGGATCGGCGCAGGGCTGATCCAGGACGGCGCGTTGTTTCGCGGCTCCACGGGTCCCGCCGGCGAGATCGGCCACACCACGGTGGTCGAGGACGGGCCCTTCTGCCGCTGCGGCAACCGCGGCTGCCTGGAGCTCTACGCAAGCGGCCTGGCCCTGCTCGAGACCGTCCAGTCAAACGCGCCCGACGTCGACACCGTCGAGAAGCTCGTCGACCGCGCGCTCGCCGGCGATGCGATCTGCGCCCGGGCGATCGCCGACTCCGGCCGCCACATCGGCGTGGCCGCGGCGAGCCTCGTGAACCTCCTCGGCCCCGAGTGCATCGTGGTCGGCGGCGAGCTGAGCCGCGCAGGCGACGCC
>JAWVFM010000403.1:0-2763 GCA_033856015.1 Solirubrobacterales bacterium | reverse complement strand
GGAAGCAGCGCCTCGCAACGCTTCGCACCGCGATCGACGGGCTCTACGACCCGGCCACCCACCGCTACAAGCCGGGCACGCAGACAGGCAACTCCTACAACGTCGACTACGGCGACGGCGGCTGGCTGCTGTGGCCGGTCCGCCTCCACCCCTACTCCGACCCGCGCATGGTCGGCGAGGCGAAGGCGGTGTACGCCGCCATGCGGAAGTCACTCGCGGCCCCGCGCGGGCAGTACGAGGCGAAGGCGCTACTCGGCCTGGCGCACGCCTGGCGCCCCTACACGGCGAAGCACCGGCGCGAGCTGCGCCGCACCCTCGGCTACATGGCCCGCAAGCTCACCACGCCGACCGGCCTCTTCGGCGAGTCCTGGGAGCGCAGGCCGAACGGCCGGCCGTACCCGGTCCAGGATCAGCCGCACGTCTGGGAGCACTCGCTCTTCCTGATGGCGGCGCTGGCGATCGACGGGACGCGGCGCTAGCGGCTCAGAGCTTCAGCGCACGTGCGGCAGCTCGATCAGCTCGCCGTTGAAGTTCACGGCGTAGAGGTTGTGTCGCGAGAAGCCGCGCCGGCCGTGCCCAAGGGCCACCGCGCTCGTCAGCCCGAAGCCGGAGCCGAGCGCGCAGATCGAGCGGTCGCGCGCGACCCGCCACACGGCGCCGCCCCCGTTCGCGGCGACGTAGAGGTTGCCGCTCGCGTCGCGCGTCATGCCGTCGAGGCCGGCCGCGTTGTCAGCGGGACCGGGCTTGGCGTAGACCTCGACGTTCGAGGGATCGGCGATCTCGATCCGCGAGATCTGCGCCGGCACGAAGGTCTGGTTGGCGTAGAGCCACCTGCCGTTGCGGCTGACCGCCAGCCCGTTCGGCGAGGCAAGCTGGGCCCAGTTGATCTGGACGTTGCCGCCCATGACGCGGTCGATCCCGGTGCCGACGTCGCTGGAGGCGTAGATCGCTCCGTCTGGCCCGCGGGCGACGCCGTTCGACATCTGCGTCCCGGAGGCGAGCGGGCGCGACTCGCCGTTCTTCGGGTTGAACAGGACGAGGCCGGCTACGGGATTCACTGAGGAGGCGGTGGTGACGCTGTCGCCGTAGCCGACGATGAGCTTGCCGTGATCCCAGGCGAGCCCGCCCGGCGATGAGAGGTCCGAGACGACCGGCTTCGGCTTCGCCTTCGGCGAGTTCATCCGCAGGAGCTCGCCGGCGCTGACGTCGGTGAAGTAGAGGCGCCCCTGGCGGTCGACGATCACCGACTCCAGGGTGCCTCGCCCGGAGAGCAGGACCTTCGGCGCCTGCGTATAGCCGGGGCAGTCGGGCACCGCCAGCGCCGGAGCGGCGCCAGCGAGGAACGCGACCGTTGCGGCCAGGGATGTGAGCGCGAGGCGCCGCATGGCGCCGACGAGCCTAGATCGCCGCCAGGTCCGGCGCGCCGCATGGGGCCGGGGGTACCCGAAAGCCCTCGGGCGGAGTGAGAGGATTGAGCGGTGCTCGTACCTGCAATCGCAATCCTCGTCACATCAGGCATCGTCGTCGGGATTTTCGTGCGCTCGTGGCTCGGCTTGGCACTGCCGTGTCTCATTCCCGTTGTTTACGCAGGGCTAGCGAACGGGTGGTGGGGCAGCCGGTCTGATCTTGGTGATGCTTGGGCTGTTCCGGCAACGATCGTGACGATCCTCGCGATCGCGGGTTGCGGCGCGGCGATCGCCCTCGGCCGAGTCGTCGCCGAACTCGCGCGCGGCCCGCGGATGGACGCAGAGCGGCAGCGACAGGAAGGGTGATTGCCGCCGCCTCCGGCGCGCCGCATGTGACCGGGGGTGCATACTCACCGCGATGCGTCGGCGCCGATGCCTCCTGCCTTCCGCCCTGGCCGCTTGCGCGCTCCTGCTCGTCCTCGCCGTGCCCGCCTCGGCCGCGAGTTGGAAGCCCGGCCCCGAGCGCTACGGCATGACGGAGCAGCACGACGTCGGCGTGAAGATGAAGGACGGCACGATCCTTCGGGCCAACGTCTTCTACCCGACGAACGCCGACGGCTCGGTCGCCAAGGGCCCCTTCCCGGTGATCATGGTCCAGACCCCGTACGGCAAGGACGGCGCCGGCGCCGGCTCGGGCGGCACCCTCGGCGACGCCTCCACGGAGGTCGGCCCGCTCCCCTACCTGATCAAGCGCGGCTACATCGACGTTGCCGTCGACATCCGTGGCACCGGCGACTCGCAGGGGACGTTCAGCCTGCTCGACCCGCAGATCGGCCGCGACGGCGCGCGGCTGGTCAACTGGGCGTCGAAGCTCCTGCACTCGAGCGGCAAGGTGGGCACCTACGGCCCCTCGTACATGGGCCTCGACCAGCTGATGACGGCCTTCCACGTCGGCCGCCACTCGCCGCTGAAGGCCATGTTCCCGATCGTCGCCGGCAACGACGCCTACCGCGACGTCGCCTTCCAGGGCGGGATGCCCGGGATGGAGTTCGACCTCATCATCCTTGTCCTCTTCGGCGGCCTGAACGTCGGCAACCCGCCGATCTCCGACTACCAGGACGTCGCCGACCTCCTGAAGGTGGAGGCCCAGCACCTCGAGAGCCTCCTCACCTACAACGTCTACCAGGCGCTCAACATCGAGACGAACGGCGACGAGGCCTACTACGGCAAGTACTGGCGAAAGCGCACCCAGCGCACCTTCCTGAAGACGATCGTCCGCAACCACATCCCGGCCTTCATGATCGGCGGCTGGTACGACCTCTTCCAGCGCGGCGCGCCGCTCAACTACTCGGGCCTG
>JAWVFM010000402.1:0-3336 GCA_033856015.1 Solirubrobacterales bacterium | reverse complement strand
CACGAAGAAGCCGAAGGCGAAGACGACCGACCGGACGCCGACCTTCAAGTTCAAGGCCAGCGTTTCCGGCTCGACCTTCAAGTGCAAGCTCGACTCAGCCGCTTTCGCAGCCTGCACCTCGCCGCTGACGACCAAGAAGCTGAAGTTCGGCAAGCACACGCTGAGCGTGCGCGCGACCAACAGCGCCGGCGGCGCCGGCAGGGCCGCCAAGGCGTCCTTCAAGGTCATCAAGAAGAGGCCGCACCACCACTAGGTTCACCGAGTGGAGAGAAACGACGGCCCAGACGTCGTTTTTCTCCACTCACCGAGATGATCAGCCGCCGGTTAGACTCAGCGCGTGTTGAAACGCGCATGGGCACTCAAGGTCTTCGTCGCCGCCACGGCCATTGCGGCGCTCGCCGTCGCGGCGCTCGCCGTCGCCAGCGCCGGTAACCCGGCCTCGTTCTACTCCGTGCTGCGCAAGAACGCTCGGCCATCCGACCGGCTCAGCCCCGAGGCTCGCCAGCTCGCCAGCCACGTGCCGGCGTCCTATCACCTCCGCTTGAAGGACTCACGTCGCACGCGCCAGAAGGCCGGGCACGGCGTCTGGCTCGTGCCAGGCCGCTCCGCGCTGTGCATGTTCGTGCAGAACCACGACGGTGGGACCGCCGACACCTGCAACAAGCTCAGCGCGGCCCGGCACGGCGCGCTCTCCATCCTGAATGAACGGCGCAACCGCTCTCTGCGCCTGCTCACCGCCGGGCTTCCCGACGACACGACGAACGTCGTCCTGAACGGCGAGGGCGGGCGGACCCGAGCCCTGGACATCAGTCGCAACACCGTCCAGGTGCACATGAGCAAGCACGGGGCCGCGAGCTTCAGGCCGAAGTCGGTGAGCTTCGACGTGGGCGGCAAGCCCTACTTCATCCCCATTCACCGCCCGCACTAGCGCCCCGACGATAGGCGCGGCGCCGCCTTGGCCACGCCGATCCAGTCGTAGGAGGGCCAGCCGCTACCTCGCCCGGGATCCGGACGACTGTGCACTTACTCGCCCTATAGCCCCAGTAAGTGCACAATTGTCTGTCGACGAGAGCGCGCGGGCTGCCCGATCGATTCGGGTCGCCCTTTCTCGCTGCCCAGCGCGGCGGGCGCGGCCGGCGCTAGCCGGTCTTCAGCGGCGTACCCCTGCGTTCCGGGGGATCAGCTCCCGCAGTCCCCTCACGCCCGCGTAGACGTCGAGGATCGCCTGGTTCGCGGTGTTGCCGGCGATGTAGCTCTGGTTGGCGACCATCAGGCGCCGGCCGTCGAACCAGGCGCTCGACGGGTTGTCGAAGGGAATCGGCGATCCGTTCGCGCCGGTGCCGGACGCGCTCGGGAAGCGCTTGACCTCCTCGCCCTTCGGCGTGATGATCGCAATCTGGTTCGCGACCGTCAGCGCGACGTAGATGCGCCCGCTCCGCGAGACGGCGAAGCCGTCAGGGCCGTCCAGAGGCTGGCTCTCCCACAGCTGGTGCAGGCTGCCGGGCTTGCCGCTCGAGCGAATCGGGACGGTGTAGATCCGGCCCGTGGTCGGATCTCCCGCGCCCATGCCGCCTTCGCTCTGCTGACCGACAAGGAGCGTGCGGCGGTCTGCGGAGAGCACGATCCCGGTGGTCCCGAACTCCGAGCCGTCCAGGCGCCGGTCGGCGAGCCAGACCGTCGGCTTGCCGCCGCCGGGCGGGATGCGCCAGATGACGGCCTCCAGGTAGTCGGTCACGTACAACGACCCGTCCCTGCCCCACGCAGCGTAGTTCGGCGTCGGTGGGTCGTCAGTCAGGTTCGGCGAGCACGCGGACGCACGCTTGACCGGCGCGCAGGTCGGCAGATCGGGAAAGCGCGCGTAGGTGCGCTGGCGACCGTTTCGCGTGTTCAGCAGGAGGACGCGGGCGGGATTCTTGTCGAGGAGGACGAGGCGGCCGCGGGAGTCGCTCGTGGCGACCTGAACGCCATGCGAGCCCGAGAGAACCTGGCCACGGATCGTCCAGGAGCGAAGCAGCGCGCCACGGCGCGCGTACTCGAAGACGCGTGAGGGCGCCGAGCTTCCGGACGGGTTGTCGTAGGTGCCCTCGTAGACGCGATTGTTCGGCGCGACGTAGGCTCGCGCGGGGAACCCCGGGCTCGGAGTCTGGGCGAAGACGCGGGTGTCGAAACGCGCTCGTTTCGACGCGCCGAGCGCGGCGACCGATCCGGCGCTGATCGCGACCAGCGCCACCGCCGCCGCGATCGCCAGGGCCCGGCGCTTCACAGCTCGTCGAGGACCTCTGCCGCGGCGCGCTGACCGGAGCGCACGGCCCCGTCCATGTAGCCGTTCCAGTAGGTCGAGGTCTCCGTGCCGGCCCAGTGGATGCGCTTCACGGGTTTGCGGATCGAGTCGCCATAGGCGAGGAGAAGGCCGGGTCCCGGAATCGCCACGGGGCAGCCGCGCGTCCACTCCTCGGCCGACCAATTGGTCTCGAAGTAGCCCTTCGGGTGCGCGGCCTTGGCCCCGAAGGCATCGACGAACTCGGCGATGATCAGCTTGCGCCGCTTCTTGAGCGGCTTGCGGAAGAACTCGCGGGCGCGGTCCCCTCCGACGAACCCGAAGATCACTCCGGGCTTGCCGCCCGGGGGCGAGTCGTCCACCGTGAAGCTGACGTAGCCATGCGTGTTGATGACGCTGCCGGTGAGCCCATCGTCGCGCCAGAACGGCCGGTCGTACAGCGCAGCCACCTTCCCAAGGGTCCCCTGGGGCAGCCGTTGCGTCAGCTGATCGCGGGCGACGGGCATCTTGGGCTCGTAGTAGATGCGGCCGCAGAGCGTCGGCGGGATCGCGACGATCGCCTGCTTCGCGTGAACGGTGTGGTGGTCGGAGATCACCCGCACGCCGCCCTTGTCCTGCTCGATTCTCCGCACGGGAGTGCCGAGGAGCACGCGGCGGCCGAGCTGCTTGGCCATCTTGATCGCGATCAGCTGCGTGCCGCCCACGAATCGCGACATCTGGGCGCCGTTGCGGGTGTCGAAGTTGCGCTCGAACGTCCCGGGGTGCTTCTCGTTGCCCGACGCGGCGATGTAGAACAGCGTGAACAGGAGCGAGAGCTCGCCGGGCTCGGCGCCGAAGATCGGCCGGGTCGCCACGGGCACGAGCGTCTTGCGGAAGTCGGGATTGACGGTGTTGGCCGCGAGCCAGCTCTCGAGCGACTCGTTGTCCCACGCCTGCGCGTTCGCCGCCTGCCACGGCGCGTCGACTGGAACCGTTGTCGACATCTGGTCGAGCTGGGCGACGGTCGCGACCAGGTCGGCGGTGTATGCGGGGTCCGGCGGCGCCGTGCCCAGGGCGCT
>JAWVFM010000401.1:0-3165 GCA_033856015.1 Solirubrobacterales bacterium | reverse complement strand
GCCGAGCTCGAGGAGGGCCAGCCCCAGGCTGTTTCCGTTTACGACGAGCCTCATCGCGAGGACGACGGCCGCAGCCGGCAGGCTCGGTGCGATCGCCCGGCTGATGTGAACCAGCGCGGCAAACCCGGGGAAGATGCGTCGCAGGAAGTAGGCGCGAGCGGCGAGCTGGATAAGCGTGGACGCGCCCATCGCAAGCGCGTAGCCGGTCAGCCCGAACAGGAGCAGCGCGGGCACCATGAAGACGACGAAGCTCGCCAGGTTGATCAGCGAGGCGATGAACAGCGGGCGCGTGTCGTTGACCGCCCGCATGAAGATCGACCAGTTGAAGGCGATCTGCCCGACGCCGGCGATCAGGCCGACGGCACCGAGGATGCCGATCGCCGGCTCCCAGCGGGCCCCGAGGCCGTAGTGGACCAGGTCGCCGGAGAAGAGCGCGAGCCCCACGCCGAACGGCATGGACCACATGAGCGTGACGCGATTCGACTTCACGAATGCCTCGTGCAGCAGCGCCGCCCGATCCGCCACAGCGCAAACGGCGGGGTAGATGGTCTGGCTGATGATCCCGTCGAGCCGGTCGGCCAGCGTCGCGATCGACCCGGCCAGGCCGATGGCGCCGACGCCGGCCAGGCCGACCGCGTCGTTTGCGACCAGGAGCGTCCCCTGGACCACCAGCAGGTTGCTCACCCCGAAGCCGACGAGCGGCCAGGAGAAGCTGGCGTATTCCTTCAGCGTCCCCCGGTCGAAGCGCAGGCGAACCGGATAAGGACTCGCGATCGTGCAGACGATCGCGCCCGCCACGCTTCCCGAGAGCGCGCCGATGACCAGGCTCCAGTATCCGGCTCCAAGGACGCCGAGGGTGATCGTCACGGCGAACGCGACGACGGTGTCGACGGCGCTCAGGGTCCGCTGGCGGACGAACTGCATGCGGCGGTAGGAGATCCACACCGGGGACTCGAAGGCGCTGATCGGAACGGTTGCGGCGAGGACGACACCGGGGAAGATGATCTCGGGGTGACCGTAGGCCAGCGCGTAGAGCGGCAGGACGGCGACGCAGAAGATGAAGAAAAGGAGCGAGATCCCGAGCTCGAGCGTGAAGGCCTTCTGGTAGGCGACCTCCTGGTCGGCGTCGGCCTGCTGCACGTACTTGTCGGAGATGCCGAGCTGCTTCAGCCACGAGAGCGTCACCAGCGTCGAGATGAGGATGCCCCAGAGCCCGAACTCGCTGCGGGTGAGAAACGCGGCAACGAGCACCCGCTGCAGCACGCCGAGCCCCGCGAGGCCCGCCTGAAAGCCGGAGTTGATCATCGTCCCCCGGGCGGCGTGCTGGCGCAGGTTCCGCCCCCCCGTCTCGATCTCCCGCTCCTCGATGGTCGCGGTGGACCCGGCCTCGGGGGTCAGTTCGCTTACCGGATCGATCCGTGGGTCGGTCATGGCTCAGAAGGCGGGCGACGGAGTCAGGCCGGAACCGCGGCGTCAGGGTAGCGCGCGCCTTGTGGTCTGCCCGAAGGTTTGATCGCGAGTGGATGCGCTCGAGGCTCGCCTGTGCCAGAGTCCGCGCCATGGAGGCATTGGAGGCCGCGAAGAAGCGGCGGTGGTACCACGTCCTCGAGCTGACCGACGGATACGAGACCGAGGGGTGGTTCGACCTGCGCCCGTTCGTCAAGCACTACGGCCTGCCGGAGGACATGAGCGGGATGCGCGCGCTCGACGTCGGCACCTGGGACGGGTTCTGGGGGTTCGAGATGGAGCGCAGGGGCGCGGAGGTCGTCGCGCTCGACCTCGACGACGAGCGCGATCTGGACTGGCCCCCGCGCCGGCGCCCCGACACCTTCCCCACCGAGAAGCGCGGCGAGGGCTTTCGCCTTGCGAAGGAGGTCCTGGGCTCCAAGGTCGAGCGGGTGAACCAGAGCATCTACACCGCGACCCCGGAGGAGCTTGGAACCTTCGACCTCGTCTTCTGCGGCAGCGTTCTGCTCCACCTGCGCGATCAGCTCCTGGCGCTGGAGCGCATCGCGAACCTGACGCGGTCGCTCTTCATAACGGCCGAGGAGTACGACCGCTACATCAGCTTGCTTCCGGTTCCGGCGTCCCGATACCTGGCCGACCGCCCGAAGGCGGTCGTCTACTGGCTGCCCGGCATCAGGACGTGGAAGCGAATGCTCTGGACCGCCGGCTTCGACCGCGTCGAGCGCCACTCCAAGTTCGTGATGGAGGCGCAGGACGGGCTGAAGGTCCGGCACGTCGTCCACCACGCCCACAAGACCTGACGCCGCGCGGCGCGCTCGGCTCAGACGGACTTCTCCAGCCGCACGATGCAGAACTGCGTGCCCTCCCCGTAGACGTGCGCGAGGGTGGCGTCGGCCTGCGCGGCGGCGCGGCGGAGGGCGTCGAGCTCGACCCACGAACCACGCCACGCCGGGTTTGCGGAGCCGCGAGGCCCTCGGCCGGCGAGCGCTCGCGCCGCGTCGATCAGGCGGCTACCGACGCTCGGCTTCGCATGGATCGAGGGGCTGTTGGAAACCTGGAAGGCGGCCCAGCCGCCCGGGCGCAGCACGCGGCCGATCTCGCGGACGTAGCCGAGCGTGATCTCCGGGTCCGGGATGTGCTGGAAGACCACGTGCGAGAAGCAGGCATCCGCGCTCGCGTCGCCGATCCCGCGCAGGCTCTCGCCGTCGCCGAGCCGCCACACAACGTTGTCCAGGCCAGGGTTGCTCTCGCGCGCCTTCGCCAGCATCCGCTCGGAGACGTCCACCGCGACCACCGACGCTGCGCGCTCCGCAAGCGCGCGGGTGAGCCTGCCGATGCCACACCCGATCTCCACGATGCGATCTTCCGGGCGGATCCTCGCCTCGGCCGCGTCGAGCACGGCGTCGACGACCGCCGGGCCGTCCTCCCAGAAGCGGCGCTCGTCGGGGTTCCCGTATTCGAGCCGGTTGTCGACGAAGTAGTACGCGTCCTCATCGGCGCGAGCATCCCAGTAGCGCCGCATCTCCCCGTCTGACACGCCAGCGAGCATAGTTGGCCGCGCAGCCAGGGCCCTTCCCGGCCTATCCTGGCGCGATGCCGGCCGTGACGGTCATCGTTCCCGCCTGTGACGCCGAGGCGACGATCGGGCGCACGCTCGACGCGCTTTCCGCCATCGAGCCGAAGCTCGCCGAGGTCATC
>JAWVFM010000400.1:0-4200 GCA_033856015.1 Solirubrobacterales bacterium | reverse complement strand
GAAGCCCGCTTGAACTCGGTGCCCCCGCAGACCGAGCACACCGGCACCGGCGCGCTATCGGCGAGCTCTTCGAGGGCGGCGAGCGAGATCCCGAAGCCGCACTCTGAGCAGATCAGCGATCCCGGGCCCTCGAGGCTGCTGATCGGGTCCCCCGCCGCGTGCTCGCTGGTCGACCCCCCGTCGACTCGACCCGACTTCAGCATCTGGCTCTCTTCATCCGTGCTGTTCATCCCCTACCACCGACGATCGTAAACCCTCGCCGGCCATAGAATCGACGCCGATGGGCCCCGTGTCCGCAAAGACCACGATCGACGTCCCGCGCGAGGCCGTCTACGAGCTGCTTGGCGACCTCGCGAGCCGCGGCGCCTTCACGGACCACTTCATCGACGAGTTTCGTCTCCAGCGAATCGAGTCGGCCGGGGTCGGGGCGACGGCGCGGTTTCGCGTCGCCGACCGCCGATTCTGGATGGAGACGGTCATCGCGGACATGGAGCCGCCGTTCCGGCTGGCCGAGCGGGGCCGGGGGGGCAGGCTCGACCGGATTCCGGTGTCCACCGTCTGGGAGGTCGTCGAGGGACCCGCCCCGTCCAGCTGCGAGGTCACGGTGACCTTCGTCACCGAGCCGCAGGGGATCGTCGATCGCATCCCCGACTTCGCCGCAAATCTTCGCGGCGCCGAGCGGTGGTATCGCAGGCAGTGGAGCAGGGCCCTGGCCCGGCTCAAGGCCCTTGCCGAGTCGGGCGAGGAGCCCGGGCGCGTCGTCGTTGCCGGGGCCGATCGTGTCCCGAGCTAGATACCCCGGCGGTCTCGGTCGGCGCGCTTTGGGGCGCGCTTACGCATAGAATCGCGCCGCCATGCGGACCCGTCGCCTGCCCGCGATCCTCGTTGCCCTCGCCATTCTCGGCGCGTCTGCGCTCGCCTCCGGCTGCAGCTCGGCGAACCACTCCCTCGCGGTCAGCGAGGGTGCTCCGCTGACGCTCGGCGACGTCGAGTACAACGTCGTCATCACCAGGTACCTGAACCCCAACGACGTCGAGGACAAGGCCTATCTCCAGGGGGCTCCAAAGCTGCCACGGGGCGACAACTACCTCGGCGTCTTCATGCAGATCCACAACACGGGTGGCTCCGCCGCAACCGTGCCGCCGGGCATGAAGGTCATCGACACCGAGGGCAACCAGTTCGACCCGGCGCCGCTCCACAACGACTTCAGCCTCGACCTGGGTTCCCGGGTTGGCGCAGGCGCCCAGGTACCCGGCCCGGAGAGCCCCGCGGCGAACGGTCCGATCCAGGGCTCGGTGATGCTCTTCCTCGTCAACCAGGCAGCCGTCGAGAACCGTCCACTCGAGCTCATGGTCCCGGCCGCCGGCGAGACCGGCGAGATCCAACTCGACCTTTAGAAATGCGGCGCCCGCAACCGCTCGCGGACAGCGGCGGGGCCCTTCGCGCCGTGCTGATCCTCGCGATTGCGGCGGTGCTCGTGGTGATGCTCGACCTGTTCTCGAGCTCGGTGCGGTGGGGCTGCCTCGGAGTGGTCGCCGCCGTCGCCGCCTTCACCTCCCCCGAGCGCCAACGCGTCGGGAGCGGCTGGTGGGACATCTTCGTCGTCGGCCTCGGGGTCTCGGTCCTGGCGGCCCTGCTCTCGGGCGCGGCGGCGACGCTCGGGGGCATCCTCGCGCTCGCGGGCGGGGCGCTCGTGGTCGTCGCGTCGGTCCTGGGCTTTCCGCCGGGCGAGTAGCGGCCGCGGCTTAGCCCACGCCGAGCCCGCTGGCCAGCACCTGGCGGGCGATCGGCGCGGCGATGCTTCCCCCTGCGCCCGACGCGTCGGTGACGAGGGCCGCAACCACGAGCTTCGGGTCGGTTGCGGGTGCGAAGCAGGTGAACCAGGCGTCGACCCGCTGCTTGACGTCGGCCGGATTGGTCCCGGGCGGGACGGTGGTCGCAGGCCCGAGCTCGGCGGTCCCCGTCTTGCCCGCGACGGTTATGCCGGGAATCGCCGCAGCCGTGCCGGTCCCGCTGGTCACGACTCCGATCATCAGGTTTCGCATGGTGTCCGCGGTCTGCGTCGAGGTCACGCGGACGGGCTTCTGATCGGGCTTCAGGGCCCCGTCCTTGACGATGCTCGTGGGCTCGCGCTTGCCGCCGTTGGCGATGGTCTGGGCGACCGAGGCCATCTCCAGAGGGGTGGCCAGCACGCGTCCCTGCCCGATCGCGCTCACGCCGAGGTCGAGATCGGTGCCGATGTGCTGCGGCAGGCTGCTGGGCGGGATGCCGACCGCGTCGAGCGCCGCCCGGTCATAGAGAGACGGCGGGGAGTTGAAGCCGTACTTCTCGGCCATGCCGACGAGGCGGTCCGAGCCGAGCTTCGGCCCGAGCGGAACGAAGACGCTGTTGCAGGACTGCGCGAAGGCCTGCACGAACGTTCCCCCGCAGACCTCGCCGTTGGCGTTCGCGATCTGGCGGCCACCCACGACGGTCCCCGACTGGTACGGGAACGTGTCGGTGGTCTTGACGATGCCGGCATCGAGCGCGGCAGTCGTGGTGATGAGCTTGAAGGTCGAGCCGGGCGGCTGTGGGGAGGAGAAGGCAATGCCGGCGACGGCGAGGACGTCACCGGTGCTTGGATCGAGCGCGGCGACCCCCCCGAACGTGGACCCGAGCGCGGCGACCGCTGCCTGCTGGAGGTTCGGGTCGATGGTGGTGTGGACGGGCTTGCCTGGAACGGGGCTGGTCTGGGCCACGACGGTGGAGCCCGTCGGCCCCTGGATCAGAAGCGCGCCGCCAGGCCTGCCGAGCAGCCGGTCGTTGAACGCCCGTTCGAGGCCGCTCGCTCCAATCTCCGTGCCGGCCGGGAAGCCCAGGTGCTGCAGCTTCGTGCGTTCGCGAGCGCTGGGCGCGCCCATCGCCCCGGCGACCGCGCTCGCGGAGGCTCCCAGCGGCGAGGTCCGCGCGCTCGCCGGTCCCTCCGCCAGCGCCGTCCCGTCGCTCGCGAGGATCGCGGCGCGCTGCGGGACGCGGGTCTGCTTGACCAGGGTCTCGCCCGTCTTCAGGCCGGGGAACACCAGGGTGGGATCCCATGCGACGCGCCCACCGGCGAGCGGCATGACGAGCTGGCCGTTGAGCGTGCCGAACGCGTTGGTTCGGAGCGTCACCGGCACCACGGCCGCCGTCCCACCGGTCGCGTCTTGCCCGCGTGTCACGTCCCCGGTGATGATCCGCGTGACGGTCGCCGCTTTTGCGGCGTCGTCGTAGGCGGCGGTGAAGGAGCTCAGCGAGTATCGCGAGGCGGACTCGTCCGTCAGCTGTTCGTGCATGGTCGCGTAGTCGCCGTGCTCCCAAGCCGCGACGAAGCGCTTGGCGGCGTCCAGGTCGGTGCTGGGGGCGCCGGCGATGGCGCCGGCGACAAACGCCACGGCGGCCATCGCGCCAATCGGCAACGCTCTCCTCAGGAGCCGTCTGCGCCGCTCCGTGCCCTGGGGTCGCCGCTCCGCGGGTTGAAGGACCGGAGTCACGCTCCGGCTCCCTGGCAGGCCACGGCAAACAACGAGAGACCTGCCATCAGAGTGGGAAATCTAGAGCTTGGAGGCGCGGCACCACGGGTGATTTCGCCCCCTTCTAGTCTGAGGGCCTTGTTTGCCCGCAAGCCCCATTCGCAGCCCGGGTGCCCCGGTTGAGCCTTGTCGACGTTGCCATCGTCGTCTTCGCGCTGGCGATGGCCGCGATCGGCTGGGAGCTTGGCCTGGTGCGAAGCGCCCTGCCGCTCCTCGGGTTCCTGGGCGGCGTCATCGCGGGCAGCCGCCTCGGGCCGTCGCTGGTGTCCGGTGGCGCCGATTCCCGTTACGCGCCCATCATCACGCTCGTGGTTGCTCTCTTCGCGGGAGCCGTCATGGCGTCGGTGATGGACGTGGTGGGGACGAGGATCTCCGCGCGGATCGGCGCCCGCGGAATCGCCGGTGGGATCGACGGCCTCGGCGGCGCCACCTTGCTCGCGGCGCTCGCGCTTCTGGTCGCCTGGTCGTTCGGGGCGGTCCTCCTGCAGGCGGCATCCCCGGGGTCGCAGGAGATTCGCAAGGCCGTTGCGGGCTCGGCGGTCCTCGGCGCCCTGAACGGCGCCCTGCCGCCTTCGGGGCCGCTGCTGCACATCCTCCGCCGCGTCGACCCGGGCGCGGCCATCCATGGTCCCAGCGCGCAGGTAGCTCCTCC
>JAWVFM010000399.1:0-9584 GCA_033856015.1 Solirubrobacterales bacterium | reverse complement strand
AACCTCAACCCGGTGATCAGCTTCCTGAAGACCTACAGGACCGACATCACCACCTTCCTGACCGGCCCGGAGACAGGGTTCTCCGTGCTCGATCCGGCGAGCGCACCGAACGCGCCTGCGCCGCGGTTCTCGCTCCGCGTAGCAAGCTACTTCAGCCCCGAGTCCCTCTCGATCTATCCGAACCGGCTCAACACGAACCGCGGCAATGCCTACTTCCCGCCGAACTTCCTGCTCGCGCAGGGCTCGCCGCGGAAGGGCATCTTCCCGAACTGGGACTGCAAGAACCTGGACTACTCGAACCCATTCGCTTCCTCGCAGCCGACCGACGAGGATCCGCTCGTGAGCGGCCAGACGCGAGCGGGCGTGAACGGCGGCAACCCGCCCGGCGTCGGGTTCGCACCGTGCTTCATCGAGAAGAACAACCCCGCGAAGTTCGGCGGCAAGGCGCTGCCGCAGATCACCGCGGAGCCGTAGAGCAGCGATCCGGCGACGGTCTGCGCCGTCATCCGTGCGTGCGTGGATTCGGAATCGATCATCTAGGATCGGCGCCCATGGCCCCCAAGGAAGACGCCGCGAGCTGGGCGGAGATCGTGCGGAGCGTCGCGACCAAACGCGACCTGAGCTACGACGCCGTCGGCGGCATCAACCCCGTCGGCGAGCCGGTGGCCCTCTGCCCGGGCGGGACGAACCGGGTGATCGGGCAGATCGAGCCAGAGTCGTGGGGCGCCGCCTGCGATGCCGACGAGCACGAGGAGGGAGGGTTCTTCTCGAAGACGGTCCTGCCCGGCGCGGTTATGGTCAAGGCCCACATGCCGGACCTGGCCAAGGTGATGCCGGCGTTCAACGTGGAGTCGATCGAGAAGCGGCCCGACGAGCTGGTCCTCCAGAAGGTCGCCCACAAGGTCGAGTTCGAGTCGATCAACTTCAACCAGCGCTTCCTGGCGACCGTGCCGAAGCAGTACGACCCCGTGGCGCTGCGCGAGCTGTTCTCACCGGGATTCCTCGAGTGGGCGAGCGCGATCGACCACGAGGTCGACTTCGGCGTCAGCGAGAAGCAGATCTACTTCCACTGGAACCTTCGCGAGCGCAGCGCCGACGAGTACGACTCGGCCCTGAAGGCGGGCGCCGAGCTGTTTCGCCGCGTCCGCAAGGAGATGGACGAGTCCGGAATCCACACCTACCCGGCCGGTCCCTGGCACGCCGGCCTGGCGCCCTTCCCGGACGAGCCCGCGCCGGCCTCCTCATAGCGCCGGGCGCGACCCGGCGCGTAGGGCCAAGCCGCAGTTTCGCTCGGAAGCGCGAAAAAGTCAGCGAGGAGGGGGCAGGTCCGGTCGCTGGGCGGGTTCTAGTCGGTATGCGACTACAAGTCGCCCATCGCTGGCCGCGCTCTCACCAACAGTCGCGGCGGTGCGGCGGCGCGGTGCCGGTGCGCGTTTGGCGCGCTTTATTGCCAGTCGTGGCGCAGCTGCGGCGCGACGCCCAGCAACTGTGCACTTGACCACACCCTGGTGTGGTCGAACGCACAGTCGCCGAGAGCTCTATGCCTCCGTGAAGCGCTCGCGCAGGTCCTTCTTCGAGAACTTGCCGACCGAGGTCTTCGGCACCTCGTCGATGAACTCGACGTTCTCCGGGATCCACCATTTCGCGACGCGGCCGTCGAGGAACGACTTGATGTCGTCTGCTGAGAGCTCCTCGCCGTCCTCGCGGACGACGCAGGCGAGCGGGCGCTCGCCCCACTTCTCGTCGGCGACGCCGATCACCGCGGCCTCGCGGACCTTCGGGTGGGCCATGATCTCGTTCTCGAGCTCGACCGAGCTGATCCACTCGCCGCCGGACTTCACGAGGTCCTTCGTCCGGTCGACGAGGCGCATGTACCCATGCTCGTCGATCGTGGCGACGTCGCCGGTGCGAAGCCAGCCGTCGCCGGTGAACGAGTCCGCCGAGCGCTTGTCCTCGTAGTAGCCGGCGGCGATCCACGGCCCCGTGACCTGCAGCTCGCCGCTCGCCTCGCCGTCGCGCGGCAGCTCCTCGTCGCCGGCCGGTGCGGCGATCCGGGACTCGACGAGGGCCACCGGGATCCCGATCGTGGCGCGCAGGTCGGCGAGCTCGTCGTCGGTCCCGTCCGCGAGGGTGGACTTGACCCGGCAGACGGAGCCGAGCGGGCTGGTCTCCGTCATCCCCCAGGCCTGGAGGAGCGGGAGGCCGACCTTCTCGCGGAACGCCTCGGACAGCGCGCGCGGCACCGCGGAACCGCCGCAGACGATCCGGGTGAGGCTCGAGAGGTCGCGCCCGTCGAGCTCGCCGAGGACGCCGTTCCAGATCGTCGGTACTCCGGCTGCCAGCGTCACCCGCTCGGACTCGATGAGGTCGACCACCGCGCCGGGGGAGAGGTCCGGGCCCGGCAGCACGAGCGAAGCGCCGGCCAGCACGGCGGAGTGCGCGAGGCCCCACGCGTTCGCGTGGAACATCGGCACGACGGGCAGGATCACGTCGCGCTCGGAGACGGCGAGGGAGTCGGCGAACATCGTGCCGATGCCGTGGAGAAGCGAGGAGCGGTGCGAGTAGAGGACTCCCTTGGGGTTCCCGGTGGTGCCGCTCGTGTAGCACATGGCGGCGGCCCGGCCCTCGTCATCGACCCGCATGTCCGCGGGCTCCGCGCCTGCGATCAGCTCCTCGTAGTCGAGGATCCGCTCGTCCCCAGGAATCTCCGCGTCCGCGCCGTCGTCCATGACGACGAAGTGCTTGACCGTCTCGAGCTGGTCGACGAGGGGCCAGAGGAGGGGGAGTAGGGACCGGTCGACGAAGATCGCCTCGTCCGCCGCGTGGTTGGCGATGAAGACGAGCTGCTCGGGGAAGAGGCGGATGTTGAGGGTGTGGAGGATGCGCCCGGTGCACGGAGCCGCGAAGTACAGCTCGAGGTGGCGCGACGTGTTCCAGGCGAACGTGCCGACGCGCGCGTCGTCGGAAAGCCCGAGCGCGGCAAGCGCTCCGCCCAGCCGCCGCGTTCGATCCGCCCACTCGCCGTAGGTGGTGCGCTCGCGGCCCGCCGGCGTGGCGGTGACCACGGCCTTCTCGGCGAACAGCCGCTCCGCCCGCTCGAACGCATGCGTCAGCGTCAGCGGGTAATCGGTCATCAACCCCTTCAAAGTTCTCCTCCTGTCGCGAGCTCCCACGCGCATCTTCCCCGATGGCGCGCCGTTGCGACTCACCCCCATATGCTCCGCGCGCAACACGATCTAGACGAAGGAGCATTGAGGAAACATGGGACTGCTGGACGGCAAGGCGGCGATCATCACGGGCTCTGCGCGCGGCATCGGCCGCGCGACGGCCGAGCTCTTCGCCAGCGAGGGCGCAAAGATCCTCGTCAACGACATCGACGGCGACATCGCCGAGCAGGCGGCCGGCGAGATCGACGGCGAGACCGCGGTCTTCGCGGGTGACCTCACCACCGAGGGCGTTCCGGACGAGCTGGTCAAGACGGCGATCGAGGCGTTCGGCAGCGTCGACATCCTCATCAACAACGCCGGCTACACCTGGGATGGCGTCGTCCACAAGATGACCGACGAACAGTTCCAGGCGATGCTCGACATCCACACCATCGTCCCGTTCCGCATGGTCCGCGCGATCGCCCCCCACTGGCGCGATGCCGCCAAGGCGGAGGCGGGCGAGGGCAAGGAGGTCTTCCGCAAGCTCGTCAACATCACCTCGATCTCCGGCACGATGGGCAACGCGGGCCAGGCCAACTACTCCTCCGCCAAGGCTGGCGTCACCGGCCTGACGAAGACCCTCGCCAAGGAGTGGGGCCAGTTCAAGATCAACGTCAACGCGGTGGCCTTCGGGTTCGTCGAGACGCGCCTGACCCAGGCCAAGGAGAAGGGCGAGAAGATCGAGGCCGGAGGCCACGACGTGGAGCTCGGGATCCCCGAGCAGATGCGCCAGATGGCCTCGTTCACGATTCCGCTCGGGCGCCCCGCGCAGCCGTCGGAGGCCGCGGGACCGGTGCTCTTCCTGTGCTCGGACCTGGCCAACTACGTCCACGGCCAGATCCTCAACGTCACGGGTGGCCAGTTCGTCGGAATGACGACCTGACCGAAGTCAGTCCGGCTGAGGCGGGCGCCGCTCCTCGGCGAGCGGCTGACCGGAGTCGTCACCCATGCCGGGAATTGGCCAGGGCCCGAACCAGTTGTCGCGCGCGCCGTCGATCGTGATGGTCGTCCCCGACACGAAGTCGCCCGCCGGCGAGGCGAGGTAGGCGACCAGCCAGGCCATCTCCTCGGCCCGGCCCAGCCGCTGGACGGGAACCGAGCGCGCCGCTCCCTTCACCATCGCCTCCGGGTACTTGGTCTGGAAGACCTCCGTGTTGAACTGCCCGGCGGCGAGCGCGCAGAGCTTGATGTTGAACCGCGACCACTCGATCGAGAGCGTCCGCATCATGTTCTCGACCGCCGCGCGGGCGGCACCCGAATGCACCATTCCGGGCATCCCGTTGTGGGGCGAGAGGGTGACGCTCAGCACCTTGCCGCCGCCCTGCGGGATGAACGCCTTCGTCGCGGCCGCGTGGGTCATGTGCCACGTGCCCTGCACGTTCAGCTCGATGACGGTGCGAAACCCCTTTGGGGTGATCGCCTCGGCGGGGCTCAGGAACTGCCCGCCGGCGTTGTTCACCACGACGTCGAGCCGCTCGTGGCGCTCGAGGATGCCGTCCACGAAGGCATCGACGGCGTCGGCCTCCCGGATGTCGAGCGCCGTGCAGTCGGCATTTCCGCCCGCCCCCCTGATCGTCGCGACGGTCTCCTCGAGCGGCTCCAAGCGGCGCCCGCAGCCGACGACGGTGGCGCCGAGGGCGGCGAGCTCGTACGCGGTCGCCCGGCCCAGGCCCGTTCCCGCGCCAGAGACCGCGCAGACCATCCCGGCCAGCAGGTCGGGAGCGAAGATCCGGGATCGGCCCGCGTCGGCGTCGGCCATCGGCCCGGCGGAAGATATCTGTCGCAGCGCCTGGCAAGGGCCCGGGGGCCGAATACCCGGCGCTACGCTGGATCGTCGTGAAGGTCCACGCCGAGCCAAAGCCCATCACCGGCCCACTTCCCGGTGGCGAGACGGGCACCACGGTGGTCGTCGAGCCGCTGCGCATCGGCGAGCTCCAGTGCCCGCGCACCATGTTCGAGACCTCCGGCGGGCGCTTCGCGGACCTGCGGTTCCTCGGGATCGGGACGCCACGCTCGCGCTGGCTGTGGGTTCCGTGCCCGGCGTTCCTCATCCACCATCCGCAGGTCGGCCCTGTCCTGGTCGACACCGGGCTTCACCCGTCGGTGGCCACCCAGCCGGCGGCGAACCTCGGGCGTCTGGTGGCCGGATTCGCGAAGCCGCGCATGAGCGTCGGCGAGGATCTGCCGGCCCAGCTTCGAAGCCGCGGCCTCGAGACCAAGGACATCGGTCTCGTGATCATGACCCACCTGCATGTCGACCACACCTCCGGGATGTCCGAGTTCCCCGGGTCAACCTTCGTCGTCACGGCCGCCGAGTGGGAGGCGGCCACGACGGACCTGCGCCCGCTGCTGCGCGGCTACCGGCCCGCTCACTACGACTACGTCTTCGACTACCGCACGCTGAGCTACGAGGGCGAGGGCATCACGTCCTACTCCACCTTCGGCCGCACCTTCGACCTGTTCGGAGACGGCAGCGTGCGGCTGGCGTCGACGCCGGGCCACTCGGCCGGCCACCAGAGCGTCATCTGCCACCTACGGGATCGCGACCTGGTGATCGCCGGCGACGCGATCTACACGTTCGGCCAGCTGGCCGGCGCGCCGGAGCCCCCGCGGCCCGTCGATCGCCACAAGTGGCGCCGCTCGGCGCAGGAGCTGAGCCATTTCCACCGCCAGTATCCGCAGGCGGTGATCGTCCCCGGGCATGACCCCGAGCACTGGGCGACGCTCGAGCGTCGCTACGAGTAGCCGCCGGGCTGCCGGCCGTGCGCCAGCCGCTTGGCGTCTGAGCGCTTCGCCACCCCGTCGCGAAGCGAGCGGATGACGCTGCGCCGGCCGCGCTCCTCGAGCGCGACGTACATGTCTCGGATCCGGTCGAAGATCTGTTGCGAGACCGCCATCTGCTGCTCGTAGGTCGGGTTCTCGACCCTCCCGAAGGAGATCGGCTCGCCGTACTGCACCGTGACCTTCGGGAAGCGGAACTTGCGCCAGCCCCTGATTCCCGCCGAGCCGTGAATGGCCACCGGAACCACCGGCACGCCGGACTCGAGCGCAAGGCGCCCGACGCCGGCCTTGGGCTCGCCGAGCTTGCCGGTCCGCGAGCGGCCGCCCTCCGCGTACATGCCGACGCAGCTGCCGCGCGCAAGGACGGCGTAGGCGGTCTTGAACGCCTCCTCGTCGTGGTGGCCGCGACGCACCGGGAAGACGCCGCCGACGCGGAAGATCGTGTCGAGGAACGGCCGCCCGTAGAGCTGCGACTTCGCCATGAACTGGACCTTTCGCCGGATGTAGACGGCGGCGATGAAGTGGTCGAGGTTGGAGAAGTGGTTGGGGGTCAGCAGGAACGCCCCGTCGGCGGGAACGTTCTCGGCCGCGATCGGCAAGCAGCGGTAGACGATGAGGATCAGCGGCGTCAGGACCATTCGAACGAGCTCGTAGGCCCAGCCGGGCCGGTGGGTCCGGATCCAGTCGTGGAACGGCTGGAAGTACTCCGCCGGGCGCGAGTCCTTGTAGACCTGAGGCTTGATTTCCGACATCGATTTGCGGGGCGTTCTGACGCTCTAGCGAGCCTACCCTGAGGTCAGCGCCCGGTTACGGCTTGGCCCAGCCGCGGGACCGTTCGACAGCCCGGCTCCAGTCGTCGAGGAGCGTCCCGCGCTCATCGGCCGACATCGACGGCTCGTAGCGAGCTGCCTCGCGCCACTTCTCCGCGACCTCGGCCAGGGTCCAGCGCCCGGTCGCGAGGCCCGCCAGGTAAGCGGCGCCGAGCGCGGTCGTCTCCGAGATCTCGGGGACGACCACGGGCACGCCGAGCACATCCGCCTGGAACTGCATCAGCCAGTCATTGGCGACGGCGCCGCCGTCGGCGCGCAGCTCGGACAGCGCGGTGCCGCTCGCGGATTCCTGCGCGCGTACCGCGTCGACCGTCTGGTAGGCGATGGCCTCGAGCGCGGCTCGTGCGAAGTGCGCCCGGCCGGACCCGCGCGTCAGGCCGACGATCGTCCCTCGCGCGTACGGGTCCCAGTAGGGGGAGCCGAGCCCGGTGAGCGCCGGAACGAAGTAGACGCCGTCGTTCGACTCGAGCGATGCGGCCAACTCCCTCGTCTCGCCCGCCTCGCCGACGATGCCCAGGCCGTCGCGAAGCCACTGGACCGCCGCGCCCGTGACGAACACGGCCGCCTCGAGCGCGTAGCTGGTGCCCGACTCGAGGCCCCACGCGACGGTGGTCAGGAGGCCATCCGTGGGCTCCGGCACGTTCGCGCCCGTGTTCAGCAGGACGAAGCTCCCCGTGCCGTATGTGTTCTTCGCCATTCCCTCGCGATGGCAGGCCTGGCCGAACAGCGCCGCCTGCTGGTCGCCGGCGATCCCGGCCACCGGGACCTCGCCGCCGAACTCCCGGGTCGTCCCGTAGACCTGGGCGGAGGGAACCGGTTCGGGGAGCGTCTCCCGCTCGACCCCGATGAGCTCGCAGAGCTCGCCATCCCAGGCCAGCTTCCGGATATCGAAGAGAAGCGTGCGGGACGCGTTCGAGTAGTCGGTGAGGTGGCGGCCGGTGAGCTTGAAGACGAGCCAGGAGTCGATCGTCCCGAAGACGGCGCCGGCGCGAGCCGCCTCGACGTTCTCCCGAAGCCACGCGATCTTCGTTCCCGAGAAGTACGGGTCGAGGACAAGGCCCGTGCGCTCGCGGATGAGGTCCTCGTGCCCCGCGGCGCGCAGTTCGTCGCACCGGGCGGCGGTGCGCCGGTCCTGCCAGACGAGAGCGTTGTGGACCGGCTCGCCGGTCTGGGGATCCCAGGCGACCACCGTCTCGCGCTGGTTGGTGATGCCAACGCCCTCGAGCTGCCCGCCCTGAATACCGGCGTCGACGATCGCCTCGACCGCCACGCGCCGGGTCACGCTCCAGATTTCGGCGGCGTCGTGCTCCACCCAGCCCGGCCGGGGGAAATGCTGCCCGAACTCGCTGTAGGCCCGCCCCGCGACGCGACCGTCGCCGTCGAAGACGAGGCAGGTGGTCCCCGTCGTGCCCTGGTCGATGGCGAGGATCATGCGATGCCTGGCCGGCTAGTGGCAGTAGGCGATCGAGGTCAGGTGGCCGAGCGTCGGCTGGATCTTCTGGCCGGTGACCGCCCAGCCGCGGCGCCCGGCGGGCTTCATCCCGACGACGGAGACGTCTCCTGGGCCGACCTCGTAGTGCTGCACCTCGAGGCCGCCCATCAGGAGCTTCTGTCCCTGCGGGCACGTGGCCACCGCGGTCCGCTCCTGCTCGTTGGCGAGGTGCACGGTCTTCGTCACGGTGTGAACCGAAGGCGATCCGTGTGCGCAGTACGCGTAGGCGCCGAGGCGGCCGGGCGAGACCCCGGTGTTCAGGGCGGAAACCTTGAGGTGCCTGGCGGACTCGCGCTCCAGTCCGTTGATCGCCACGAACTTGTCGGAACCCACGGTCGCGGTGAAGCCGCCCAGCCGGACGGACGTCCCGCGCGGGCATTTTGCGACAACGCTCTTCTGCGTTGCGTTCGCGATCGGCTCGCGCGCCTTCACCGTTCCGAGGGCCGGCACCGTGCCGCAGCTCGCGAGAGTCCGGAACGACCCGGCAACCGCACCGACGTTTGCCGCGCCCGCGATGACCTTCGAGGCTCGTGGCCTGGTGAGCGCCGTCGGCAGCTCTCGTTCGGTCGCGCCGGTCGGATCGAACTTGCCCTCATAGCCGAAGGATTTGACCTGGGTGCCCGAGGGGCACTCGACCGTTGCGTGCTTCTGAGTGCCGGGGGGAACGGCCGTTGTCGTCGAGCGCGTCGCGGCGAGCGCTCCGGCGGTGACGGCGAGCAGCGCGAGGACGCTCACCACCAGCGTGACCCTGATCTTCGAGTGCCCCGCCATGGCTACGCGGAGCCTATACCGCCGCGTCGGAGCTCCGCGTGCGGATCCGGCCCGCGCCGGGCCGCGTAGGCGCGGGCGATGTCGGCCAGCTGGCGGCCTCGGTGCAGGAAGCCGCGCAGGTCGCGGCCGGTGGCGCGATGAGCGAGCTCGAGCTCAACTTCGGCAACCGTGAAGCCGGCGCGGACGGCGTCGATCGTCATTGCGGTCTCCATCCCGTAGCCGGCTGCAAAGGGCAGGACAGCCCGCAGGGTCTCCAGGCGCATCGCGCGCTGGCCGGAGATCGGCGCCGTGGCGAGATAGCCACAGCGGCGCTTGATCGCCCAGCGGCTGAACCGCAGGACGATCCCGAAGCCGCCGCCGACGCGGACCTTGAACCCAGCGACGGCAAGGTCGCACTCGCCCGTGTTCACCGCTTCGACCAGGGCGACCAGCTCGGCTGCCGAGTCGCCGAGGTCACCATCGCAAAGCAAGACGGTCACTCCTGACCCGGTCTCGTCGCTCAGC
>JAWVFM010000398.1:0-6616 GCA_033856015.1 Solirubrobacterales bacterium | reverse complement strand
TCGGTGCCGATCGGATCGCCCACGGCGAACCGATCTACGGCAACTTCCCCGATGGAATCTCCGACGGCGACACCTACGGCCCGGTCAACTACTACGCCTACGTCCCGTTCGAGCTCGCGTTTCCGTGGTCGGGGAGCTGGGACGACCTGCCCGCCGCCCACGCAGCGTCGATCGCGTTCGACCTGATCACGCTCATGGGCCTGTTCTTCCTGGGCCGGCGCATCCGGCCCGGCCCGGCAGGGACGCGCCTCGGAGTGATCATGGCGTTTGCCTGGGCCGCATGCCCCTATACGGCGTTCGCCCTGGAGTCGAACTCCAACGACATCCTGGTCTCCGCGCTGGTGGTCGGCGCGCTGCTCCTGGTCGACTCGCCGGTGGGGCGCGCGGGCATGGTCGCCGTCGGGACGCTCGCCAAGTTCGCCCCGTTGGCCCTCGCCCCGCTCTTCGCCGTCGGGGTGCGCGCGGAGCCCGCGGCCGCGAAGGGACGACTCGGCCGGCACTTTGCCATGCCACGGCCGGCGCCGACGGCCCTCTTCGCCCTCGCCTTTGCGCTGGTCGGCGCCGCCCTGCTCGCCGGCCCCGCGATCGACCCCGGGCTGACGACGTTCTGGAACCGCACGGTTGCGACACAGGCCAACCGGGACTCGCCGTTCTCGGTCTGGGGGCAGGTCCCGAGCCTTGGCTGGCTGCGGACCGTCGTCGAAGCCGCCGTGGCGGGCCTGGCGCTACTCGTCGCGTTCGCGCCGCGCCGCCGTGACCTGCGGCAGGTGGCGGCGCTGGGTGCGGCGATCCTGATCGGCGTGGAGCTCACGCTCGACCACTGGTTCTACCTCTACATCCCCTGGTTCCTGCCGCTGTTCATCCTCGCGCTCGCCCTCGGCGACGGCCTGCCAAACCGCAGCTTCACCGGCGCGCCCTCGCAAGCCTGACGAGCTTCCGAGGCCGGCGCCGCTTCACTCGACGGGCTCGACCACCGGCTCGATCGCCGTGGCCAGGCCGTCCGGGCCCACGTCGACGACCACGGCGTTGATCCAGACGTCGCCCTCGGCGCCCTCGAAGCGAACCGGCATCTGGGTGATGAAGCGCTCGAGAACCTGGTCGCGCCGGGCGCCGAGGACACCGTTCCTCGAGCCGGTCATGCCGACGTCGGTGATGAACGCCGTCCCGCCCGGGAGGACCCGGGCGTCCGCGGTGGGCACGTGCGTGTGGGTTCCGACGACCGCCGCGACGCGGCCGTCGAGGTACCAGCCCATCGCGATCTTCTCGCTGGTCACCTCCGCGTGGAAGTCGACCAGGAACGCGTCGGCCTCGTCGCTCAGCCGGTCGAGCAGGGCGTCCGCTGCCGCGAACGGAGATTGCGCGACGTCGAGCGTCACCGCCCCGCTGAGGTTGAGGACGGCGAGCCGCGTGCCGGCGGCCTCGACAACGGTGTGCCCCTTGCCGGGGTTGGCGAGCGGGTAGTTCGCGGGGCGGATCACGCGCTCGGCGCGATCGAGGTAGTCGTACACGTCGCGGTGCCGGTAGACGTGGTTGCCGCTCGTGATGACGTCCACGCCGAGGTCGAGGAGCTCGGTCGCCGTGCGCTCGGTGATCCCGACCCCGCCCGCCGTGTTCTCGCCGTTGGCGATCACGAGGTCCGGGGACAGGCGCTCGCGAAGCCGGGGGAGGGCCGTGGCGAGACCGACGCGCCCGGGCTTGCCCACCACGTCGCCGAAGAACAGCACCCTCACGACAAGGAGCGTATTGCCCCGGCGCAGGCGGCCGGCGCGAACCGCGTAGCTTTCGCGGGCGTGGCGGAGACTGCGATCGAGGTGCGGGGCGTCGGCAAGCGCTTCGGCGAGCGCGAGGCGCTGCGCGGCGTGACCTTCAGCGCGGCCCCGGGCGAGCTGCTGGCGATCATCGGTCCAAACGGCGCCGGCAAGACGACGCTGCTCTCGATCCTGGCAGGCATCCGGCGAGCCGACGAGGGCGAGGTCTCGAGGCCGCCGGGAGAGATCGGCTTCGTCCCGCAGCAGGCGGCTCTCTACCGGCGCCTCACCGTGGCCGAGAACCTGCGGCTCTTCGCCCGCCTGGAGAAGGTTCCGGACGTCGACGCCACCGTGGAGCGGATGCTCGACCAGACGGGCCTTCGCGACCGTCGCGACGACCAGGTATCGACCCTCTCCGGGGGCAACCAGCAGCGGGTCAACATCGCGATCGGGTTGCTCGCCGCGCCCGCGGCCCTGCTCCTGGACGAGCCGTCCACCGGCCTCGACCCCCGCCAGCGCGAGCGCCTCTGGGAGTTCGTGCTTGGGCTGGCGGGCGGCGGCACGACGGTGATCTTCTCCACCCACAACATCGCCGAGGCGGAGCGCTACGGCGGGCGGCTGCTCGTGCTGGCCGACGGCGAAGCGCTCTTCGACGGCTCACCGGCGGACCTCCACGCCGCCGCTGGGTCAGACGGCCGCGACTTCGAGGCCGCCTTCGTGGCGTTCCTGCGAGCCAAGGGCCATTAGCGATGCGCTGGCTCCTCCTCAAGGACCTCCAGATCCTGCGCCGCTCACCGCTCGTCACGGTGCTCCTGGTCCTCTACCCGATCGCCATCGCGATCCTGATCGGGTTCGCGCTCTCGCGCGGCCCCGAGAAGCCGCGCGTCGCATTCGTCAACCACGTGCCGTCCGGCCAGGGGTTCTCGCTGGGCCAGGGCTCGCTGGACAAGTCGGCCGCCCGCGCCCAGCTCTGCGCGAAGGTCGAGTGCGTCGACGCCGCGACCGTGGGCGATGCTCGCTCGATGGTGCAGTCGGGCGACGTCCTCGGCGCGCTCATCCTGCCGCGCAACCTGGTCACCAACCTCAACTCGCTGAAGGGCCTCACGGCCAGCCAGCCGTACGTGCGGGTTCTCGTGAACGAGGAGGACCCGGTCAAGGCCCAGCTCGTCAACGACCGCATCAGCTCGCTCATCACCAAGGCGAACCTGAAGCTCTCGAAGGCCGTCGTGGGCACGGCCGCGGGCTACCTCAACCTGGTCGTCAACGGCGGCCATCTCAACCTGCTCGGCCAGTCCTTCGACATCCTCGGGCTCAGGAAGGCGGGGGCGATCCTGAGCGCGCTCGACACCAGGCTCGGCCCGTCGAATCCGTTCGCCCAGCCCCTTGGCGACGTGATCCGCTTCGCCGACCTCGCGCGCCAGAACCTCAACCTCGCGCAACCCATCCTGAGCTCCGTTGCGCACCCGATCGAGGTCCGAAAGCAGGTGGTCTCGGGCTCACCGCCCAGCCTCGACGCGTTCGCCATCGCAGTTGCGGCGACCGTGACCCTGATGTTCGTGACGGTCCTCCTGGTCGCCGGCTCGCTCGCTCTCGAGCGCGAGGAGAACGCGTTCCCGCGCCTCACGCGCGGCCTCATCTCGCAAACGGGCCTTCTCGTCGAGAAGGTCGCGCTCGGGATGGTCGCGTCGCTCGCGGTGACCTTCGTCATGCTCGCCGGCCTCTCGTTGTTCGTGGACATCGCCTGGAGCCGCTTCCTGCCGATCGGCGGAGCGATCCTCGTCGGCGGCGCCGCCTGGGCCGCCTTTGGCGCCGCGATCGGAGCGGCGGCGCGCGAGGTCCGGGCGAGCTCGCTGCTGGCCTTCATGATCTCCCTGCCGATCGCCTTCCTCTCGCTCGTGCCGTCGGGAACGGTCGGCGTCGGCATCTACCACGGGCTCCAGGTCTTCCGCGCGCTCTTCCCGTTCCACGCGGCCCTGAACGCCCTCTCCGCCGGCCTCGACTCGGGGGCCTCCGGCTACGGCCCGGCTCTGCTTCACCTCGCCATCCTCACTCTGGCCTACGGGATCCTCGCCCGGCTCGCGCTGCGCCGCTTCGCCACGTAGCGGCGCGGCCTAGAATTCCTCCGGTGAGCTTTCCCGCCACCCGCATGCGGCGGTTGCGGCGCACGCAGGCCCTTCGGGACCTCGTGGCCGAGACCGAGCTGTCGCCGAAGCACCTGGTCCAGCCGCTCTTCGTCGTGGCGGGCGAGGGCGTGCGCGAGCCCGTCGACTCGATGCCGGGGATCGAGCGCTTCTCCATCTCCGAGCTCGTCGCGGAGGCGACGGGGCTGCAGAGCGCCGGGGTCGGAGCGGTCCTGCTCTTCGGGATCCCGGCCGAAAAGGACGAGATCGGGACCGGCGCCTACGACGACGAGGGCGTGGTGCAGATGGCCGTCCGCGCTCTGAAGGGCGCCCACCCCGACCTCACCGTCATCACCGACGTGTGCATGTGCGAGTACACGTCGCACGGGCACTGCGGCTTCGTCCGCGACGGCGAGGTCGACAACGACCTGACCCTCGAGCTGCTGGCCAAGATCGCGATCTCCCACGCCGAGGCCGGCGCCGACGCGGTGGCTCCCTCGGACATGATGGACGGCAGGGTCGGCACCATCCGCTTCCAGCTCGACGAGGAGGGCCACTCGGATACCGCCATCGTCGCCTACAGCGCGAAGTACTCGTCGGCGTTCTACGGCCCGTTCCGGGAGGCTGCCGAGTCGACGCCCGAGTTCGGCGACCGCCGCGGCTACCAGATGAACCCACAGAACGCGCTCGAGGCGGTGCGCGAAGCTCGCCTCGACCTGGACGAGGGGGCGGACGTGGTCATGGTCAAGCCCGCCCTCCCGTATCTCGACGTCGTCCGCCGGATCAAGGACGACACCGGCGCGCCGGTGGCCGCCTACCACGTCTCCGGCGAGTACTCGATGCTGAAGGCAGCGGCCGCGAACGGCTGGCTCGACGAGCAGGCGGCGGCGCTCGAGTCCCTCGTCTCGATCCGGCGCGCCGGCGCCGACATGATCGTCACCTACTACGCGAAGGATGCGGCGGGATGGCTTCGGTAGGGGCTCCGAAGACACCGCAGCCGAAGGTGCGCTCCCGCAAGGGCGGCGCCGCGGTCCCGCTGGACGAGCTTGACAAGCGCCTCATGAACCTGCTCCAGTCGACGTTTCCGCTCGACGAGCATCCCTTCGTGGCAATCGCCGGGGCGGCCGAGCTCGACATCGACGAGACGATGGCCCGCACACAGCGCCTCCTCGACGAGCGGATCATCCGCGAGATCACGCCGATCTTCGACACCCGCGCGCTCGGCTACGAGTCGATGCTCGTGGCGGCCAAGGTCGACTCGGAGAACCCGCACCGGGCCGCGGGGATCATCAACTCACACCCCGGGGTGTCCCACAACTACCTGCGCACCCACGAGTTCAACCTGTGGTTCACGATCGCGACCCCGCCCGACTCCGAGCTCGGCCTGCAGGGAACGCTGGACGTCCTTCGCGAGTTGACCGGCGCGGAGTCGATCCGCCAGCTGCCCACGCTGACGCTCTTCAAGATCAACATGAACCTCGAGATGGAGAAGGGCACGGACGCGCTCGCCGCGCCGGTCGAGGCTGCGCCGCCTCGCGAGCTCGAGCGCCAGCCCTACGACGAGCGCGACGTCGAGGTCATCCGCGCGCTTCAGGGGCCGATGGCGGTGGTGGACCGTCCCTACGACGAGGCGGCGACCGCGGTCGGGATGAGCACCCCGGACCTCCTGGAGCACCTGCGCGGGATGGTCGATCGGAAGATCCTGCGCCGCGTGGCCGCGATCCTCTTCCACCGCCGCGCCGGCTTCTCCGCGAACGGCATGGGCGTCTGGAAGGTGCCGGCCGAGGAGGTCATGGACGTCGGCGGGCGGATGGCCGCGGTGCGCGGGATCTCGCACTGCTACCAGCGCCCGACCTACGCGGACTGGCCCTACTCCGTCTTCACCATGGCGCATGGGCGCTCGAAGGACGAGTGCGACGCGATCCTCCAGGCGATCGCCGACGAGCACGGCCTCCACGGGGCCGACCGCGCGGTTCTCTACTCGTCGACCGAGTTCAAGAAGATCCGCCTCCACTACTTCACGGACGACTACGCGCGGTGGGAGTCGGAGAACACTCGCGCGGCGCCCGCTTGAGCCGGGAGCCGCGCCGCTGACCGACCAGGCGACACCGGCGCGGTCGGGGCTCGACACGCGCGGCTCCGAGGCGATCTACGCTCGCGCCGCCGGGCTCCTGCCGGGAGGGGTCAACTCCCCGGTGCGGGCAATGCGCTCGATCGGGCGCGACCACCCGATCTTCGTCGAGCGCGCGGAGGGTTTCGAGCTGATCGACGTCGACGGCCACCGCTACGTCGACTGGGTGTGCTCCTGGGGCCCGCTGATCCTTGGCCACGCCCCGCCGCGGGTCGTGGAGGCCGTCCGGGAAGCCGCGAGGCGCGGGACCACCTACGGCGCGCCGACCGAGGCCGAGGTGGAGCTGGCCGCCGCGGTCGTCGAGCGCTTCAAGTCGGTCGAGATGGTGCGGATGACGAGCTCCGGGACGGAGGCGACGATGAGCGCGCTGCGCCTGGCGCGCGCCGCCACCGGGCGCGATGCGGTGCTGAAGTTCGCCGGCGCCTACCACGGACACGTCGACCGCCAGCTAGCGCAGGCCGGGTCGGGGCTCGCGACGGCGGCGATCCCGTCGAGCCCGGGCGTGACAGCAGCCCAGGCCGCGGACACCGTCGTCGTGGGCTGGAACGATCGCGACGCCGTGAGCGCAGCGCTCGAGCAGGCGGACGTTGCGGCCATCGTCGCGGAGCCGGTGCCGG
>JAWVFM010000397.1:0-3943 GCA_033856015.1 Solirubrobacterales bacterium | reverse complement strand
AGGCCGTGGCGCACGGGATCAGGACGACGGCGGGCACGGTGACGAGCGCGGCCTTCGTGATGGTCGGGGCCTTCTCGATCTTCGCGACGCTGCCGATCCTCGACATGAAGGAGATGGGCATCGGCCTCGCCACGGCCGTCCTGCTCGACGCGACGATCGTCCGCGGCGTGCTGCTGCCCGCGTCGATGAAGCTGCTCGGCGCCTGGAACTGGTACCTGCCCCGCTGGCTGGAATGGCTGCCGCGGGTCGGCCCCCAGCACGAGATTGCCCCGCCCGTCGGGGAACGCCGAACAACGACGCCTGTCTGAGAGGGGTTCCTATCCGGCGACGCCGCGGATGAGGTCCGCCGCCGCGCCACCGGCGTCGCGCACTGCTTGGGCAACCTGTTCGCCGGCGCCCTGGACAGCCTGGCCGGCGGGTCCGCCCACAGCAGAGCCGGCGCGACCGGTGGTACCGGAGGTGGCCCCGGCGCCGGCGTCGGCGATGCGCTGGACGCCATCCGCGACCGGCGCCGGCTGCGGCTTCGTCAGGTCCGGCGTGGCGCCCGTCGCGGGGGCGGCGCCCGAGCCCGAGACCGAGCCGCCGCCCGCACCGGCTGCGGCCGACGGGACCGAGCCGCCGCTCGGACCGGAACCGGCGACCTGGCGCGCGCCGCGCCGCCCAGCAGGCGAAGTGGCAGCGGGCAGCACGACCGCAGCCGCGCCGACGGGCGCCGCACGGACTCCCGGCGCGGACCCGGTGGCCGGCGAGGCCGGAACGGTCACGCTGGGAACGGATGAGCCTCCGGCGGACGGCCAGGCCGAGAAGGCGATGAGGCCGCCCGCGAACAACAGCGAGGCGACAGAGGCGGCGACCAGCGAGGCGGCGCTTCCCGCCCCGGCGAGGACACCTCGTCTATGCAGCACTGAAGACACCCGGCACGACCCCTACGTCCGCCCATCGGCCCTGCGGGCCGAAACTTTAGCTTGTTGGCGCGTAGGCGCTCACCGGTCGCAGCCCGCCGCGGCGCGCGGCGAGGCCCACCCAGACGAGCCCCGCGAGCAGCATCGCAAGGCTCTCGAACTGCGGCGCGGTCAGGCCTGCGGCCACGGTGTCGTTGCGGCGCAGGAACTCCACGAGAAAGCGCTCCGACCCGGCGAAGATCAGGTAGCAGGCGAACAGAACGCCGGGCCGGAACGCGTTGCGCGCACGCCACAGCGCCCACGCGGCGAGCCCCATCGTGAGCGTCTCGTAGATCGGCGTCGGGTGGACCTTCACCGTGGTCGGCACCGTGCCGTGGGGATAGGCCATCGCCCACGGCCCGTCCCACGCCTTGCCGTAGTCGCCGTCGCCCGAGACCTGGCAGCCGACGCGCCCGATGGCGTAGCCCAGCGCCAGCGCGGGCGCGCAGACGTCGAGCAGGGTCAGACCCAGGAAGCCGCGGCGATATGCCCACAGGCAGACGCCCAGCGCGCCGCCCAGCGCGCCGCCGTACCAGACGAGCCCGGCCCCCGAGAAGACGTTGCCGAGCAGGTCGTGCTTGACCGCGTCGTAGTTCTCGAGCAGGTAGTACAGCCGCGAGCCGACCAGCCCGCCGACCGCGGCGGCGAAGACCATCTCGTAGGCCCATTCGGCCGATTTGCCGAGCTCGACCAGGCGGCGCGAGACGACCGCGCCGGACGCCAGGAAGGCGAAGGCAAAACACAGGCCGAACGTCTTGATCGAGACGCCCAGCAGGTGGATCTCAGGCTTCATCTGCGGCGGAGGGTACGACTAGAGATAGTTCAACGGGTTAACGACGGATCCGTTGATGCGCACCTCGAAGTGGAGATGGGGGCCGAAGCAGCGGCCCGTGCACCCGGAGATGCCGATCACCTGGCCCTGGCTGACCTGCTGTCCCAGCGAGACGCGGAACGCGGACTGGTGCGCGTAGCAGGTGGCCATCGCGCCGGTGTGCTGGATGCAGGTGAAGTTGCCGTAGCCGCCGGATGCCGCCTCGGACTGCAGGAGCGCGACGCGCCCGGCTGCGGCGGCACGGATCGGCGTCCCCGACCCCACGCCGATGTCGATGCCCGGGTGGCACGCCTCCCAGGCGCGCCGCTCGCAGAACTGTGAGGTGATCGGGCCGTTGACGGGCCAGATCAGCGTGCCACCGCCGCGGTTGATCGGGCCGGCGGGCAGCGTCCCCTGGCCGGCCTGCAGCGTGCTGGTGATCTTCGCCTGCTGGGCCTTGAGGTCGGAGAGGTTGCCCTCGAGCTGCACACGCTCGCCGTGCACGTGCGACAGCGCGTTCTGCTTGTCGGCGCGCGTCCCCGCGTAGCCGACGCGCGTGCCGATGAGGTCCTGCTTGACCACGGTGATCTCCTGGCGGCGGTGGAGGATCCGGGCGGTCACGGCCTGCTGGCGGCGCTCGAGGCCGTCGAGCCGATGGGCGGTGGCGATCGCCTCGGCCTGGGCGTCGCGCACGAGCCGCACGATCGAGCGGTCCTGCTCGGAGATGCGATGCATGAAGTCGCCGCGCTCGATCAGGTCGGCGAAGCCCTTGGCGCTCAGCACGACCGTCACGAGATCGGGCCTGTCGGCCTGGTAGAGCTCGACCAGCCGCGTCGCCAGCGCGGCGCGGGCCTCGTGCAGGCGCGCGCGCAGGCGCACCAGCCGGGCGCGCTCACTGCGCAGGTCCGTCTGGATCTGGATGAGCTCGTTGCGATTCTGGTCCAGCGAGGACTGCACCCGCGCCTCGCGGGTGCGCAGCCGCGTGATCTTGGCCTGCAGGCGGTCGATCCGGGCGCTGTAGCGCGCGATGTCGTTGGAGAGGACGCGCTCGGTGCCCTTCTTGGCACCGATCTTGCCCTGGAGCTGCTGGATCTTGTTGCTGAGCGAGGCAGCGGACGCGCCGGGACGGCCGGCGTCGGCCACGAGAGGCGAAGCCCCCCAGGCCGCAAGCGGCAGCGCGACGCCCGCCGCGAAGGTACGGAGGCGCATGAAGGGGCGAGATCCAATCCGAGAGGGCCCGCGAACCCTCAATTCCCACATGCGGTTTATGGATAGCTGCAATCCCGCGCCCGGCCGCACGGGGCCCTTCATCGGCCGCTAATGCGGGCCTGCCATCATCCAGTGCATGGCACGCGCACGCCCCGCCCAATTCGGCAAAGACACCGGCCTCCAGATCCGGATGGTCGTCACCATGTTCCTCCTCGGCCTCGTCTACGTGGTCTTCCTGGGGGTCATCTTCGCGGCCGGTGCAGGCGCGGCCACGCTGGTCCTGTTCGCCGTCGCCCTGCTGTCGTTCCAGTTCTTCGCCTCTGACAAGCTCGCGCTGCGGGCGATGGGCGCCAAGGAGGTCTCCCCCGCGGAGGCTCCCGAGTTGCACGCCATGATCGAGCGGCTGTGCCTCCAGGCCGACATCCCGAAGCCGAAGATCGCGGTCGCCGACACACCGATGCCCAACGCCTTCGCGATGGGCCGGTCGCAGAAGCACGCGACGGTCTGCGTGACCACGGGCATCCTCAACGTGCTCAACCCCGCCGAGCTCGAGGGCGTCCTTGCCCACGAGATCACGCACATCGTCAACCGCGACGTCGCAATCATGACCATGGCGAGCTTCTTCGCCTCGGTCGCCGCGATGATCGTCCAGTTCGGGTTCTTCTTCGGCGGCGGCTTCGGTGGCGGCTACAGCAGCGACAGCGACGACGACAACCCGAGCTTCGCGGTTCTGATGCTCGTGTCGGTCGCGGTCTATGCCATCTCCTTCCTACTCATGCAGGCGCTCTCGCGCTACCGCGAGTTCGCGGCCGACCGCGGGGCGGCGGTCATCACCGGCCGGCCGAGCGCGCTCAGCTCGGCGCTGATCAAGATCAGCGGCGCCATGGAGCGCACGCCGACGCAGGACCTGCGCGTCGCCGGCGAGATGAACGCGTTCTTCATCGTCCCGGCGGCGGTCAAGAACTCGATCTTCGGCCTGTTC
>JAWVFM010000396.1:0-2716 GCA_033856015.1 Solirubrobacterales bacterium | reverse complement strand
AGCGCGGCCACGAGGCTGGCGGCTGCGATCGAGCGTTGCTTGCTCACGAAGTCTCCTTCAATCGGTGTCAGGGTTCCCCGAATGGGGCGGCCCGAGCGAGGCCGTCCGGCGGAGCGTCCCAGGGCGGAAGGGGCGGCTTGTTATCGACCCGTAGCCGACTTGTGAACAAGTGGTGAACGTATTTCGCGGGTCAACTTGCGACCGAGTTGCAACTCGCCCTTTACGAAAACGTAACTCGCGAGCCCGGTTGGGATGGCACCTTCAGACCATGAGGCAGCGCGGGCTCGGGGCCAACGAACCGCTCCCCGACTACGACGACGGGCGCCTGTGCGTTCGGCCGTCGGACTACATGGCGACGGCGGACGGAGCCATCGTCCCGCTGAAGCTCCGAGAGCTCGGTCTCCTGGCGGGGCTCTCGAGCTCTGCCGGCCGTGTGGTCACCCGCGAGGAACTGCTGGAAAGAGTGTGGGAGTGCGAGGACGGAGAGATCACCCCACGCGCGGTCGACGCCTGCGTGGCGCGCCTCCGCGCGGCGCTCTCCGACGTTCTGCCGGACCTCGCCTACATCCACACGCACGCGCGGATCGGGTACCGCTTCGCGCGCGAGGCCGCGAGCAGCGAGGTTCAGACGGAAGGTGCCGCGGCAGATCCGTCGACCGGAATGGGGTCGGCGGCATCCGCGTCCGCAGCGAGGGGATCGACGGCCGCAGGCTCCATCGGGGCGGCGAGCTCCGGCGCGAGCGGCTCGGCCTCGAACCTGTAGCCCACCCCGAAGTGGGTGTGGATGTACTCCCAGCCTGGGGAGTGCTGTTGGAGCTTGGCCCGCAGCTTGCGGACGAACACGTCCACGGAACGGTCGCCGTGCGCCATCGAGTAGCCCCAGACTCGCTGGTAGACATCCTCTCGCTCGAGCACCCGTCCGCTGGCCGCCGCAAGGATCGATAGGAGCTCGAACTCGCGGCGGGTCAGACCGACCGCATTGCCCGAGACGAACGCCTCGAACTGGTCGGAGCGGATCTCGAGCTCGCCGGCGACCAGCGGACCGGTGTCGATCGGAGCCTGCCCGCGGCGGCGGCGGCGGACAACGGCCTCGAGGCGGGCGATGACCTCCTCCGGGTGGGCGGGCTTCGTGATCCAGTCGTCCGCGCCCAGCCTCAGGCCCCGCACCCTCTGGGCCATCGTCGCGCCCTGCGAGCAGATCACGAGCCCGAGCTGCGGAAGCATCCCCCCGATCCGCTCGACGAACTCCCAGCCGACCGGCTCGACAACAGTGAGGTCCACGAGCAGCGCGTTCAGCTTCATCGCGACCAGCTCGTCCGCGGGCACCGACCCCGAAAAGATGCGGTACTCCCAGCCCGCCGCTTCGAGGCGGCGCACGAGGACTCGCAAGAAGCCCGAGTCCGTGTCGATCACGGCGAGCCGTGGTTTCCCGGGCGAGACGTTCATAGGTCAAACGGGGACGTTTCCGCGCCCGTGTGAGACGGATGGTAGTGGTCGGCGACGTCGATACCGGCCCCTTTCACAGGACTTTCACAACATCCCGCGGGCGTCAGCACGCCGCGATTTGCGGCGCCTTCAGGCCACTTCTCAAGATGTTCACTCGCGTGGCCGGGCCAAGTCACAGACTCCCGGGCGCGAGACACCTCTCTCTCTCGTGCGCGCGCGGTCCACCTGCCCCGGACCGCGCGCTTTCTTTGCCCCGAGCCGCGACGCAGCGCCTCGCGGATCAACCGGCCGACGAGCGCGAGGCGCGGACCTGAGGCAGTAAAGTCCAGCCCGTGATCAAGGCACGAGCGATTCGCATGCTCGCGGCGCTGACGGCCGCATCGGGCGCGCTCCTCATCGCAAGCCCGCTCGCCCTCGCGGCCGACGGCGTGGGAATCGGCGGTCCGGCAGACGACAAGAAGGTCACCTACTGGGGCTTCGGCGTGATGATCTTCTTCACCCTCGTCGTCATCATCGGCTCACTCATCCAGATCCGGCTCGAGAGCCGCAAGGAGCGCATGCGCGCCGACCTCGAGCGGGTTCACCGCCCGGTCGACTAGAGGCCTCGTCGTGCCGAAGGTCGCCTACGAGCGGCGCGGCGCGGCGGCGCTCCTGCAGATCACCCGGCCCGAGCGGCGCAACGCCGTCGACGCCGAGACCGCGCAGGGCCTGGCCGACGGCTTCAGGGCGTTCGAGGCGGACGACGACGCCCGGGTCCTCGTGCTCGCCGGGGGCGACGCGGAGGCGTTCTGCGCCGGTGCGGACCTGAAGGCGATCGCCGAGGCGGGCGTGGATCCCTCTGGCGCAAGCGAGTGGGTGGAGGCCTTCGCCGACGGCCCGCTCGGGTTCACACGCCTCGCGGCTTCGAAGCCTACGATCGCCGCGATCTCGGGATGGTGCCTGGCCGGCGGGCTCGAGCTCGCGCTCTGGTGCGACCTGAGGGTTGCGACCGAGACGGCGAAGCTGGGCTTCACCGAGCGGCGGTTCGGCGTGCCGCTGATCGACGGCGGTACGCAGCGCCTGCCGCGGATCGTGGGCATGGGGCGAGCGCTCGAGATGATCCTGACCGGCCGGGTCGTCGAGGCTGGCGAGGCGCACGCGTGGGGGCTGGTGAACGAGGTGGTTGCCGCCGGGGCGCACGTCGATCGCGCGCTCGAGATGGCCGAGGGCCTTGCGGCGTTTCCCCAAGAGACGATGCTGTCCGACCGCCGCGCCGCGCTGGAGGGGGCGG
>JAWVFM010000395.1:0-3151 GCA_033856015.1 Solirubrobacterales bacterium | reverse complement strand
CGCTCGATGACGGCCTCGTGGTGGTCGTTCGCGACCACGGTCTTGGATTCCTGCAGCGGCTCGTTGCAGACGACGCGGAGCCCAGTCTGTGGCTGGGCCTCTCGCTCATCGCAACGCTCTCGAGCGGCTTCGCCCTCCGCTCGACGGACGACGGCGGGACGGAGGTCACGATCCTGGTGCCGTTCACAGCAGCGCGCGAGGCGCCCGCGAGTGGTGAGCGCGCCGCGGCATCCGCCGAGACCGTCGTCACCGTCGAGGACGAGGCGCTGGCGGGCGTCGTCGTCGCCCGGGCCGTCTCCGTGCTCGCCGCCCGGGCCGAGCTGCCCGTCGACCGGCTCTCGGACATGCTCCTGCTGAGCGACGCGATCGCGGGCGAGCACGCCGACCATTTCAGCGACGGGCGTACGCGGATCGCGATCGAGGAGACAGCCGACGGGATCACCGTCCGGGTCGGCCCGCTTCACGAAGGGGCCGCCGAGCGCATGCTCACCGGCCTCGCAATCCCCTCGCTCGACGCTTCGCTGGTGACCCTCGCCGACGAGGCGGTCGTGGAGCGCAGCGAGGACGGTGAGCATCTCACGCTGCGGATGTCGGGCCGAACGCCGGCCCGCAGCTAGCCTAGCCCGCCTGATCCGGATCCGGATCCGGCTCCAGCTCCTCGCGAAGGCGGGCCAGAGCTCCTCTCAGAATGCGCGAGACGTGCATCTGCGAGTGCCCGATGCGCTCGGCGATCTGCGACTGCGTCATGTCCTCCACGAAGCGAAGGCGAAGGACGGTGCGCTCGCGCTCGGACAGCGACGGCAGGCCGCCGGAGAGCGTTTCCCATGCCTCGACCCGCTCGTAGCCCGCCTCCTCGTCGCCAACCTGGGCACCGAGGGTGGCCTGATCGGGCTCGTCTGCTGCGATCGGCGCGTCGAGTGAGGCGGTCCGCCTTGCATTCGCGGCGGTGAATGCCTCGAGGACCTCTTCCTCGGTCAAGCCGAGGGCGGTCGCGATCTCGGGAACGCTGGGCGAGCGCTCCAGCTCCGCGGTGAGCTTGGTGATAACCGAGTCGACCCTGCCGACCCGCTCCTGGAGGCCGCGAGGGAGACGCAGGTTCCACACCCGGTCGCGAAAGTGGCGACGGAGCTCGCCGAGGACGGTGGGCGCGGCAAACGCCAGGAACGGGATCTCGCGACTCGGATCGAAGCGATCGATCGCGTTGACGAGCCCGAGGCTCGCAACCTGAAGGAGGTCCTCGGTCGGCTCGCTGCCGCCGCGATATCGCAGGGCCATGCTCCGGGCGAACTGCATGTAGCGGCGGACGAGCTCTTCGCGAATGGCCGGGTCGCGGGTGTCGTGGTAGCGGCGAAGGAGCTCGTCGTCGCTCGCCAGGCCCTCCGCCGGCCCGGGCACGCGAGGGCCTCCCGCCGGGGGCCGGGAGCCTGACTCACTCTTCTTACGACGCGTGTCTCCCAAGGATCGTCCCTGCAACTCGAATACTTGCGGTTTCCGATCCCAGGCAGAGCCAAGCCCCGTCCGGGCGTGCCGGATCGGGGCTTGACCAGAGGGCGCGGGGGCGTCGGGGGGGATCGGCCCCGCGCGTTACGTCATCCCTGACGGTGGCTGCCTCGAAGTGGGAATACCCCCTCGTGAGCTGGGCAAACCCGCGGGCTCTCAGGCGTCGGCAAGCTCCGGGATGTGGGCGCGTACATGGTCGGCGATCGTTCGGCCAACCCAGCGCTTCGTCTCAGCGTCGGCCATGCGGTAGCGGCCGAGGAGCAGGCTCTGGTCGGTGAGGGGCAGGCCGGCGATCTCCCAGCTCACGGCAAGCCGTTCGAAGAGCAGCTCGGTCCTCCTGCGCCAGGCGTCCTCGGAGGACGCCGCGGCGGTCGCCGGTCCGCGCTGAATCTGGCTGATCGTTCCCGCGCTGAGCTCTTGGCGCAGGCGCAGCACGTTGCCCTCGGCATCCGGGTAGTCGATCGTGGCCGCCGGCTCTCGCCGCTTGGCTCGCCTGCGCTTCGCCATCGCCCGATTATCGCGACGCCGGCCCTCCGGTTCAGCTCGGAGGGGGTTCCATCCCCGACCAGCCTGGGTAGCTGGGTGCTACGAATCTGCCAAGGAGACCGAACAAGGAAGGAGGGCCTCCCCTGAGCGGACGGCGCCTGCGCCGGGTCGATTGCAACGAGCCCGGAATCACCCGCGTCCGACGTGGTCGCGGGTTCTCATACGAGGACGCCGCCGGAAGACGCGTCGACGACCCCGAGGAGCTCGAGCGAATCCGCGCGCTCGGCATTCCGCCGGCGTGGCGCGACGTGTGGATCTGCATGCGCTCGAACGGGCACATCCAGGCGACCGGGCTCGACGACGCCGGCCGCAAGCAGTACCTCTACCACCAGCACTGGCGCGAGGCTCGCGATCGCGAGAAGTTCCAGCGCATGGAGGACTTCGCGAAGGTCCTCCCGCGGCTGCGCGAGCAGGTGCTCGCCGACCTCGGCCGACACGGCTTGGTCCGCGCGCGGGTGCTCGCGTGTGCGGTGCGGCTCCTCGACCTCGGCCTCTTTCGGATTGGCGGCGAGGAATACGCGGCCGGCAACGAGAGCTACGGATTGGCCACGCTGCAACGAAAGCACCTGAGCTTCGACGGCGCGGCAGCCCTCTTCGACTACCCGGCCAAGTCCGGACAGCGCCGCTCCCAGACGCTCGAGGACGCCGTGTCACTGTCGACGCTGAAGGCCCTCAGGTCGCGTCCGCCGGGCGCCGGCAAGGAGCTCCTGGCCTACCGGGAGGGTCGCCGGTGGAGCGACGTCCGCTCGGCCGAGATCAACGAGTACGTCAAGGAGCACGCGGGCGCGGACTACTCGGCGAAGGACTTCCGCACCTGGAACGCCACCGTGCTCGCGGCGGTCGCCCTGGCTCAGGAGAAGCCGCCCGAGTCGAAGACAGCCCGCAAGCGAGCCTCGAGCCTGGCCACCAAGCGGGTTTCCGCCTACCTGGGGAACACGCCCGCGGTCTGCCGCAGCGCGTACATCGATCCGCGCGTCTTCGACCGCTTCGACTCGGGGACGACGATCCGCGCCTCGATCGCGCGCCTGAACGGATCGGCCGAGCCCGGCGAGTTCCCCGATCGGGAGAAGATCGAGCGGGCGGTCCTGAAGCTCTTGAAATGAAG
>JAWVFM010000394.1:0-9077 GCA_033856015.1 Solirubrobacterales bacterium | reverse complement strand
CCGTCGACGTGGCCCTGGACCATGTGGCCGCCGAGCGGGCTGCCGGCCAAGAGCGCGCCCTCGAGGTTCACGACGTCGCCCACCGCCAGGTCGCCGAGGGTCGTGAGCGAGAGCGTCTGGTTGATCGCATCGGCCTCGAACCAGCCGTCACCCAGGGAGGCAGCGGTCAGGCACGCCCCGGAAACGGCAACGGAGTCGCCCTCGTGCAGGCCGGCGGCAAGGCCTGCCCGGATGCGCAGGCGGGCGCCGTCCTCGCCCCGCTCAGCCGCCTCGACGACTCCAAGCTCGCTGATGATCCCGGTGAACATCTTCACCACTCCCGAAGCCGCGCCCGGACGAGCAGGTCGTCCCCGGAGCGCTCCCAGTCCATCGCAAGCGCTCGCTGAGCTTCCTCGATGGCCGCCGCGCCGCGCCCGGCCGCCAGCGGCGCTGCGCCCGCGCCCCCGACCAGAAGCGGCGCGATGAACAGCCGCAGCTCGTCGACCTCGCCGGCGTCGAGGAACGAGCCGGCCAGCGTGGCGCCCCCCTCGAGAAGGAGCGAGGTGACCTCGCGGCGGCCAAGCTCGGCAAGCGCCGGTGCGATCTGCTCGACCGGGTCGCCGCCCGCGATGATGGTCTCGGCGCCCGCGGACTCGAGCGCCGCCACGCGCTCCGGCGGCGCGTCGGGACCGGCGACGACCACCAGACGTGCTGCTTCGACGCTCGCGACCAGCTTCGATTCGAGCGGGAGCCGCGCTGACGCGTCGAAGACGACGCGAGCCGGCTGGCGCTCGGCGGCAACCTCGCGCGCTGTCAGAAGCGGGTCGTCGGCGAGTGCCGTTCCGATGCCCACCGCGACGGCGTCGGCCGCGGCACGCCAGTGGTGAACGAGCTCACGGCTGGCAGGGCCCGAGATCCACCGCGAGTCGCCGGCGGCGGTCGCCGTGTGGCCGTCGAGCGTGACCGCGGCCTTCAGCGTGACGAGCGGGAGTCCCGTCCGCGCGTGCTTGCGAAAGGCCTGGTTCTGCAGTCGCGCGGCCGAAGCCTCTGACCCGCCGACGAGCTCCACCGCCACCCCGCCGTCGCGAAGGATGCCCGGGCCCCGGCCGCTGGCCTTCTCGCTCGGGTCGTCGGCGGCGATCACTACCCGGGCGATTCCGGCCTCGAGGATGGCGTCGGTGCAGGGAGGCTGGCGCCCCTCGTGCGCACACGGCTCTAGCGAGACGAAGAGCGTTGCGCCGCGCGGGTCGTTGCCCCGAGCGGCGCAATCGCGAAGGGCCGCGCGCTCGGCGTGAAGTTCGCCGAGGCGAGCGTGAAAGCCCTCACCCAGGACCTTGCCGTCGCGGACGAGGACGGCGCCGACCAGAGGGTTCGGGCTGACGCGGCCACGGCCGCGCTCGGCCAGCTCGATCGCGCGCCGGCAATGGACGCGGTCCTCGGCTGTGGCGGTGCTCGAATCGGACACTCTCGTGCTCCTTGGCGCCTGCGGCGACCACTGATTGACTGGTCAGTCAACTTCCAGTGTACGCCTCTCACCCAGCGGCGCCGGAAGCGCTCTCGCGGCCGTCCGGCCGGGGCGATGGCGTCCTGCCGCGATCGCTACCGTGCGGCCGATGGACGCCGGCACCACGACAGAGCGTGCCGGCGCCGAGGCGCGCCAGTACGGGCGAACCGCAGGCCTTCTCTCGGTCGGAATCGGGTCGGCCGGAGTGCTCACGTACGTCTACTTCGCGATCGCCTCGCACGAGCTCTCGCGGGCGAACTACGGCGGCATCGTGGTGTTGTGGTCATCGGTGATCGTGACCGTCTCCGTGCTCTACCGCCCGGTCGAGCAGCTTCTGTCGCGGACGATCGCCGACCGCCAGGAGCGCGGCCTCGGCGTCGGCCAGGCGATGCGGGTCGCGGCGACGATTCAGGTCGGGATCGCGGCTGGTTGCGCGGTCCTCGCGCTCATCCTGCGCGGGCCGATCGAGAACGTCCTGGAGGGACAGAGCGGCCTCTACTGGGTCATGGTCGTGGCCATCGTCGTCTACGGCGCCAGCTTCTACGCACGTGGGTTCCTGGCCGGCACTCGTCGCTTCGGTCTCCTCGCCGGCCTCCTCCTGAACGAGTCCATCGGCCGGATGATCTTCGCGCTCGCCGTCGTCGTCGGGATCGCGAGCGGGCAGACGGCGATCGCGCTCGGGGTCGCGTTCGCGCCGCTTCTCAGCCTGGTCGTCGTCCCCCTGGCGTTCGTGGGCGATCGCCGCCGAAGGCAAACGCCGGCTCGCGTGGAGGCCCCCGGCGAGGCCAGGTTCACCCTGACTCGCGGCGGGACGTTCGCTGCCGCGGTGCTCCTGATCATGCTGAGCGAGCAGACCTTCCTGAACGGCGGGCCGCTCCTCATCCGCGGCTCGCAGGGGGCCGCGCAGGCAGGGTTCATCTTCAACGTCCTGATGGTGGCCCGCGCCCCCCTCCTCCTCTTTCAGGGCATCGCCACGAGCCTGCTGCCGCACCTGACGCGGCTGCGCTCCCGCGGTGGCGAGGATGGCGACGCCGCATTTCGGCTTTCGATCCGCGGGACACTGACGGCGATCGCGGTGTTCGCCACAGCCGTCGTCGCCATCCTGGCGGCCGTCGGCCCTCGCCTCATGCAGATTGCGTTTGGCAACAAGTTCACGTATGACCGGCCGGCGCTGATCCTCGTGAGCGTCGGCATGGGGCTCTATCTGTCGGCGACGACGCTGAACCAGGCGGCCCTTGCGCAAGGGCAGGCCCGGCGCGCCGCCGCATGCTGGATCAGCTGCGCGGTGGCGTTCCTCGTCTGGAACCTGCTGCCGGTCCTCAGCGACTTCCGGCGGGTCGAGATCGGCTTCGCCGGTGCCGCGGCGACGCTCGCGACGCTGCTCTACATCCTCTATCGCCACCCGGTCTCGCGGCCCGGCGACGAGGTCGCTCCCGGTTCGCCGTCCGAGATCGAGGCGCGGCTCGCCGCGGCCGAGGAGGCCTAGGTCATCTAGTCAGGCCCCGCTACTCGGCCCCTGCCGCTGCGGCGATCTCGCGGTACGCCTCGCCCGGGTCCGGCCTCGAGAAGATCGCCGACCCAGCGACGAAGAGCGAGGCGCCGGCTGCGGCGACGCTCCCGGCGGTGGCGGCGTCGATGCCACCGTCAACCTCGATGGCCGGGTGCGGCGAGAGCGCGCGCAGCTCCGCGACCTTCGCAGGCGATGTCGCGATGAACGGCTGGCCGCCCCAGCCCGGGTTGACCGTCATGCAGAGGAGCTGATCCGCGTCCGAGGCGACCCAAGATGCGGCGCTGGGCGGCGTGCCGGGGTTCAGGGCGACGCCGGCGCGACAGCCGGCCTCGTGGATCGCGCCGATCGTGCGATGGACGTGGTGATCGGCCTCGCAATGGACCGTGATGCAGTCGGCCCCCGCCTTGGCGAACTCGGCGACCTGGCGGTCGGGATTGGAGATCATCAGATGCACGTCGATGACTCCCCCCGCTTCGTGGACGAGGTCGGCGATCGATCCTGCGACCAGCGGGCCGATCGTGATCGGCGGGACGAAGGAGCCGTCCATGACGTCGACGTGGATCACTCTGGCGCCGGCCGCCATGACCTCCTCGACCTGCGCTCCGAGCCGCGCGAAGTCCGCCGACAGGATCGACGGCGCGACGCGGTTGCCGCTGAACGCCTCGTGGGACATCAGATCGAGCGGAGCATCGAGTGCCCGCAATGCTGGCAGAGCATGTCCTCGGACGTGCTCATGCGGACGATCGTCTGGTGCTCGCCGCAGTTCGGGCACTGCGAGACGAGCTCGAAGCGGCGCAGGCAGTTCACGCAGCGAAAACGCCCGGGAAGCTGGGTGGGGCGAAGCCAGGGCTCGCCGCAGCTCGGGCACCTCGGCCGCTTGAGCTCCTTCGGGCTCACGCCGCCCCCCCGGCCTGGAGGCGGGCCATGAAGAACCCGGACGTCCCGTCGCGGTCCGGACGGGTCTGGAGAAAGCGCGGATCCGCCGCGGCAAGCCCGGGCTGCGCGTCGCCCAGGGGCTCCGCGGCAACGCCACCCGCCGCAACCGCCGCGCCGAGGACGCGTTCGTTCTCGGCCTTCGAGATCGTGCAGGTCGAGTGGACGACGAAGCCGCCCGGCCGTGCCGCGCCCGCCCCGGCCGCCAGGATCTCCGCGCTCAGCTTGGCCAGGCGCTCGATCCCCTCGGGCGACTTCCGCCAGCGCGCGTCGGGGCGCGCGGCGAGGGTTCCAAGGTCTGAGCACGGCGGATCCACGAGAACGCGATCGTAAACCGCCGCCTGGTCGAGCTCGCGCGCGTCGGCGGTGACGACCTCGATGCAGCCGGCGCCCAGGCGCGCCGCCATCCCGGCCGTTCGCTCGGCCCGTGCCGGATCCAGCTCCACCGCGACCACCTGGCCCTCGTCCGCCATTCGCGCCGCGATCGCGGTGGTCTTGATCCCCGGCCCCGCGCAGAGGTCGAGCACGCGCTCGCCGGGCTGGGGATCGAGCAGGGCGACGACAGCCTGCGACGCGCGCGACTGCGGAACCAACTCGCCGGCGTCGATTCGACGCGAGGTTTCAGGCCCGATCTGTCCGGCGACGACCAGCGCCTCGCGGGGGCCGAGGAAACCCTCTGCGGCGGGCGAGACCCCCTCGTCCGCGAGCGCGTCGGCGAGCTGAGAGGGGTCGGCTCGAAGCGTGTTGACCCGCAGTGCGGTCTCAGCCGGCTGGTTCATTGCCGCCATCAGCGACCGGGCGTCCTGCGCTCCGAGCTCCTCCCACCAGAGCTCGCACAGCCACTCCGGGTAGGAGAGCGCGACGGCCGCTCCGGCCGGCGTGGAGTCGTCCAGGTCGGCCAGGATGGAGCCGCGCTCGCGGATGGCGCGCCTCAGCACCGCGTTGACGAGCCCGGCGCCGCGCTTCGAGGCGGCGCGCTTGGCGAGCTCGACCGCCTCGCTGACCGCCGCGTGATCCGGCGTCGAGTCGGCGAAGAGAAGCTCGAAAAGGCCGACGCGAAGCGCCGCCAGGAGCGGCGGCTCGATCCTCTCGACCTGGCGGGCGGTCAGCCGCTCGATCAGCGCGTCCGCCGTGCCGCGCCGCTGGACCGCGCCGTAGGCGATGCGCTGGGCCTGAGCCCGTTCGCGCCCCTGGAGCCCGGCACGCCCCGCGGCGGCGGTGAAGGCCAGATCCGTGTAGGCGCCGTCCTCGAAGGTGCGCCGAAGCACCTCGAAGGCGACCCCGCGGGCGGCCGAGGGCATCAGGCGGCCAGCTCGGGGACCGCGTGCCCGCGAAGGTAGGCCTCCGCGTCCATCTCGCGGCCCCCGGCGGGCTGCACGCGCTCGAGCCGCGCCGTCCCCGCTCGGCAGCCCAGGAGGAGGATGCCCTCGCGGGCCTCGAGCGCGCCGCTCGGCACGGCCTGGTCGGCAACGCTGGCTCGCGCCACCCCCAGCCGTCCGCCGTCGGCGAGCTCGAGGTGGGCTCCGATGTGTGGCGTGAGCGCGCGGACGACCCGCACGAGCTCGGCAGCGCTCGCCGTCGGGTCGAGGCGCCGCTCCGCGGGCGTGATCTTCTCCGCGTAGGTGGCGCCCTCCTCGCCCTGCTCGCGCAGCTCGAGGGTGCCGGCACGGCGCCGCTCGAGGGCCTCGCGGGCGAGCTCGGCGCCGAGCACGGCGAGCCGGGCGGCGAGTGCCCCGTAGCTCTCGCGCGGGTCCACGGCCAGCGCCTCGACCAATGCCAGCGGCCCGGTGTCGAGGCCGGCGGTCACACGTGCGATGGAGACCCCGGTGCGCTCGTCGCCGGCCATGATGGTCCGCTCGATCGGCGCCGCGCCGCGCCAGCGGGGCAGGAGCGACGGGTGGACGTTCAACATCTCGAGCTCCGAGAGGAGCGGCTCGCGGATGATCTGGCCGAAGGCGCAGACGAGGGCGACATCCGCGGCCGTGGAGCGGATTGCCGTGAGCGACTCGGCGGAGTTGACGTCGGCGGTCTGGTGGAGCCCGAGCTCGAGGCGCCTGGCGGCCCGCGCGGCCGGCGGGGGCGCCGGCCGGCGGTTGCGCCCCCGGGGCCGGTCCGGCAGCGTGACCACGAGAGCAGGCGCCTCGCCCGCTTCGACGAGACGCGTGAGCACGTCGACGGCGAAGTCCGAGGTCCCGAAGTAGGCGAGCGGCAAGTCCGGGCTCAGCTCGAGATCGACTCGTCGCGATCCGGCTCGGCCTCGTCCTCGTCCTCGTCGCCGGGCGGAACGTACGCGCCGCCCTCGCGGAGGGCCCGAAGCGCCCCCTTACGCTGTTCGCGCACCGTTCGGTCGAGGATCAGGACGCCGTCGAGATGGTCGACCTCGTGCTGGAGGACGCGGGCCTCGAGACCCGAGGCCTCGATGAGAATCGGATCGCCGCCGGTGTCGACGCCGCGAACGCGGACGTGCAGCGGACGCTCGACGTCCACGGCGATGCGCGGCAGGCTCAAACAGCCCTCCTCGGCCAGCGCCAGCTCGTCCGAGAGCCACTCGAGCTCAGGGTTGACGAGCGCCACCGGCGTCGCCTCGTGGCCCGCCTGGAAGACGAGCAGCCTGTGCATGATCCCCAGCTGGGTTGCCGCCAGCCCGACGCCCAGCGCGTCGCGCATGATCGCGATCATCCGCTCGGCCTCGTGCTCGAGCGTCGCCCCGAACTCACGCACCTCGCTCGCCCTCGACTTCAGGACCGGATCGCCGAAGGTCCGCACGTTCGCGAGCGCCGCCTCACGGCGGTGCCGGACCTCCTCGGAGAGGCCATCGCCCGGCGCCTCCTCGGTGGTCGGCTCGACTTCGACCGTCTCGCTCTCGCTCACGGGGCCGAGTCTAAATCAGGCGCAGGAGGCGTCCAGTGGGTCGGCCATCGGGTCAGTGGGGGTCGACGTCCACGACGATCGTCACGTCGCGCAGGCGGCGGCCAACCGCGGCGTCCACGCCCGCGCGCACCGCGTCGACCAGCGGCCGGCGCTCGGTGCCCTTGATCAGCAGCTGGCGGCGATGGCGCCCGCGGAGGCGAAACCGCGGCGCCGGCCCGAGGAGGTCGGCGCCGTCCGGAAGCGCGCCCCGCACGGCGGAGGCGAGCCGGCCCGCCTCCGCCTCGACCCGGTCCTCACTTTCGGACGTCAGCTCCACCCGCACCAGCTGGGCAAACGGCGGGTAGCGGAGGGCCCGGCGTCGCTCGAGCTCTCCGGCGAGGAACCCAGGTGCGTCATGGCGCGCCGCGTGCGCAATCGCCGGAGCGTCGGGCGCCAGCGTCTGGACGAGCACGCGGCCGCCCCGGGGACCGCGGCCGCTTCGCCCGGCGAGCTGAGCGACCAGCGAGAACGCCCGCTCCTCGGCCCGGAAGTCGGGGAAGCGAAGCGTCGCGTCCGCGTCCACCACGACGGCCAGGACGACATCCGGGAAGTCGTGGCCCTTGGCCACCATCTGGGTTCCCACCAAGACTCCAGAGGGCGACTCGTGAAAGCGCCGCAGGATCGCAAGGTGGCCACCCCGACCGGCAGTGTCGGAGTCCAGGCGCAGCACCGGAAGACCGCCGGTCGCCTCCGCGACGAGCTCGGCGATGCGCTCCGTGCCTGCGCCGTGGCGCGCGACGGCGACGGAGTCGCATCGGGGGCAGCGCTCGGGGACGGCCTCGGCGTGCCCGCAGTGGTGGCAGCGAAGCGCCCCGGACTCGCGGTGGACGACGAGGGAGACGTCGCAGCGCGGGCAGCTCCATGCGTGACCGCACGAGCGGCACGAGACGTGGACCTGAAAGCCACGGCGGTTAACGAGGACGATCGCCTTGCCCCCGTCCGCGCCGAGCCGCGCGAGCCCGTCTCGGGTGCGCGGGTGAAGAAGCGAGGCGGCACCGCCGGGCCCGCGCATGTCGAGCACCTCGACGCGCGGCAGCGCCTGTCCGTCGGCCCGCTCCGGCAGCGAGAGGCGCTCCATGAATGCCCAGCTCTCTGGTCGCGGCGTCGCGGTGCCGAGCACCAGCGCGGCACCCTCCTCCCGAGCGCGATGCCTCGCCACGTCGCGGGCGTCGTAGCGCGGATCCCCCTCCTGCTTGTAGGAGGCGTCGTGCTCCTCGTCGACGATGATCAGGCCGAGCCCGGCGATCGGCGCGAACACGGCCGAGCGCGGACCGACGCAGACGCGCGCAACGCCGGAACGAAGCCGCCGCCATTCGTCGAAGCGCTCACCGTCGCTGAGGGCCGAGTGAAGCACCGCCACGCGCTCGCCGAGACGAATGCGGAACCGGTGGAGCGCCTGCGGCGTGAGGCCGATTTCCGGCACGAGGACGATCGTCCCCAGCCCGCGCTCCAGCGCCGCCTCGACGGCGGCCAGGTAGACCTCGGTCTTGCCCGAGCCCGTGACCCCGTGCAGCAGAAGCTCCCCGGGGGCCCGGCCATCGATGGCAGCCACCAGAGCCTTGACCGCGGCGGTCTGGGCGGCGGTCAGGGTCACGCGAGCGTGTGCGCCGCCAACCTGGACGGACTCGGGGCGGCGCCTGCGCTCCACTCTGCTGAGCTCCACCAGGCCGCGTCCGGCCAGGCGGCGGAGGGTCTCGCCGGACGCGCCGGCGGCGCTCTCAACCTCGAGCGCGGGCGCCTCGCCACCCGCGGCAAGGAGCGCCTCCAGCACAGCTCGCTGGCGCGCGCCGAGGCGCTCGCCACCACTCAGCGCAGCGCGGCCGGCAGCGGACAGGTTCGCGTGGCGATCCGTCGCAGGCCGGGGACCGCCACCTGATCTGCCGGTCCCGGGCGGCAGGACCAGCCCCAGGCCCCGCGCCGGCGTCGAGCAGTACTCGCGCGCGACCCAGAGCCCGAGCCGCACCAGCTCAGGGGTGGCGCCGGCCTCGAGCGCCTCGATCGGCTCGGCCAGACGCTCAGGCGGCAGTTCGCTGCGCTCGGCAAGCGCCACAACGACGCCGAGGATTCGCCGCGGCCCGAATGGCACCCGCAGGATCGTCCCGACCTCCACGTCCTCCATGGCGAGCGGCAGGCGGTAGTCGAACGGGCCCCGAAGGGCCCGCGCCGTGGTGAGCGGCTCGACCTTGGCGATCGCCATCGGCTCGACGGTAGGCGCGCCCCCGGACGTCCCCGCAGGTCATA
>JAWVFM010000393.1:0-3461 GCA_033856015.1 Solirubrobacterales bacterium | reverse complement strand
CAGGTCGACGTTTTTCTCCACTCGGCGGGGTGGGGTCTCTAGACGACCGTGACGCGGTTGCGCCCGGCCTGCTTGGCCGCGTACATCGCGGCGTCGGCCCGGCCGAGGAGCTTCTCGCCGTCCTCCTCGCCGTCCCAGACGGCGATGCCCGCCGAGCAGGTCTGCGCCTGAGGGACGGCTTCGCGCAGCCGGGTGACGAGCGCCGACGCATCATCGAGGCTGCACCCCGGGAGCGCGAGGGCGAACTCCTCGCCGCCGTAGCGTGCGAGCACGTCGCCGGCGCGGAGGATGTCGCGCCACACCGCGGCGACGCTCTTGAGGAGGCGGTCGCCGGCCTGATGGCCGAGCTCGTCGTTGTAGCGCTTGAAGTGGTCGAGGTCGACGAGCGCGACGCAGAGCTCCGTGCCGTCGCGACCGGCGCGGGCAAGCTCGCGGACCATCGCCTCGTCCCAGGCACGCCGGTTGGTGAGGCCGGTGAGCTCGTCGGTGCGAGCGACCAGCTCCAGCCGCTCCATGAGCTCGGCCCGCTCGGCAGCCAGGGCCTCGAAACCGTCGGTGAGCTTGCGCTCTCGCCGGGCCAGGACGTCGAGCATCAGGCCGCCCACGGCGATCGTGAAGACGGCCATCATCCAGTCCGCGACACCGCCCGGCTGACCGCCATGATGGAGGACCCATGCGTAGCAAACGCCGACCGCCGCGACCTGGACAAGCGCCGCGCGACGGGTGAAGAAGAAGCCCGCGAAGAGCCCGATCCAGACGTAGAAGAAGGCGTAGAACCCGCTGGGGTCGGAGCTGTAGTACACGGCCCGCGTGACCAGGAGGGTCCCGATCAGGATCGCGACCTGGATAGTCGGCACCCCAAGCCGCCCGGCGACGAGGAGGCAAAGGGCCGAACCTGCGAAGGCGATCGCGATGTTGCTCCAGAGCGCGGTGGTGTTGAGCCCCGGGGGGTGCGGGAGGAGCAGCGAGACGGCGCCGATGGTGCCTCCGGCGAAGAAGAGCGCGGCAAGCGTCCTCCACATCGTCTGCGCGCTCTCGCGCGAAGGACGGCTCGCTTGTGAGGGCACGGCCATCGTCAACGACATATCGACCGTTTCCCGCCCAGGCTCAACTTTTGAGCCGCAACGTGGCCGCAAAGTGCGGCTACATGGCTGTCAGAGGATGAGCTTGCGTTCCATGTAGCGAATCGCGAGGCGCCAGGAGACGAGCGCGAACGCGACGAGAAACGCGACGTGGCCGACGTCGGCGAGGCCCTGGAGGCCGAACACCGAATGGCGCACGAGCTGAACGCAATGAAACAGGGGGTTCAGGTTGCTGGCGATCTGGAATCCGCGCGGAAGGCCGGTGATGGGGAAGAACGTGCCGGCGACGAGGAACAGGGGCGTCAGGAGCCCGCTCTGCCAGTAGGAGAAGCTCTCGATCGCCTTCGCCTTCGCGGCGATGAAGATCCCGAACGCCGCCCAGCCGAAGCCCGACAGCGCAGCGATGAACGGGACGAGCAGCATCCCCCAGCTGAGGTTGAGCCCGAAAGCGACGGCCACGAGCATCGGGACGCAGCCGTAGATGCCCGTGCGAGCGCCGATCCAGAGCGCCTCCCCCGTGACCAGCTCCTCGGTGTCCACGGGCGCCGCGAGGATCGCGTCGTAGGTGTGCTGGAACTCGTATTTGACGAAGGTCGAGTACATGGCCGGGAAAGCCCCGGAGAAGAGCACCGTCGTCGCGACGATCCCGGTGCCGACGAAGTCGATGTAGCTGAGGCCGGCAACGTGGCTCAAGATGCCCCCCAAGCCGAGGCCGAACGCCAGCAGGTAGATCGTCGGGTCAACCGTCGACGAGAAGGTCGAGGCGCGCCAGAACGAGGAGAAGTTGACCACCTCGCGGACCATCACGCCGCGAAGAGCCGCTACCTCCAGCCGGCCCATGCGCGCCTGACCCTGGCGCATGCGCATCAGGTGATCTCCTCGCCGGTCAACAGGACGAACACGTCCTCCAGGTTGGTGACGCGGCGCTCGCCGTCGAGGCCCGAGTCGCCGTTCGCGTGGAGGATCGCCACCGACGTGCCCGTGCGCCTGGTGCTCCAGCCGCGCTCGCGCGCCATGGACTCGACCTCGGCCAGGCGGTCGGGTGATCCGTAGACCTCAAGCGCCTCGGCGCCGGCGTGCTCGGCGATGAGCGCGCGCGGCGCCCCCACCGCAACCGCCTTTCCGTGCGACATGATCGTGACCTCGTCGCAGAGGCGCTCGGCCTCCTCGATGTAGTGCGTGCTCATGAGGATCGACACCCCCTCGGAGCGGAGCCTGTCGATCAGCGCCCAGATCTCCTGGCGCACCTGCGGGTCAAGGCCGACCGTCGGCTCGTCGAGCAGCACGAGGCGAGGTCCGTGAAGCAGGGCGCGAGCGATGAGCAGGCGCCGGCGCATGCCTCCAGACAGCTCGTCGACCTTGGCTTCGCGTCGCGCGGTGAGGTTCGCCGTGGCGAGGGCCCCGTCGATGGCAGCCTTTCGCGCGCCCGCCGGAACCCGGTAGAGGTAGGAGAAGACCAGCAGGTTCTGCTCCACGGTGAGCGAGACGTCGAGGTTGTCGAGCTGCGGGACGACGCCCATCTCGGCCCTGGCCTGCTTCGAGTCCGCGGGAAGGTCGTAGCCGAGCACCTCGAGCTGGCCTTCGTCGGCGATCACCTGGGCCGTCAGCGCCTTCATCGTGGTCGACTTGCCGGCGCCGTTCGGGCCGAGGAGCCCGATGCACTTGCCGTACGGGACATCGAGGTCGAAGCCCGCCACGGCCGTGATCGAACCGAAGCGCTTCACCACGCCTCGGAGCCTGATCGCGCTGCCGCTGCTCGCATCCACCATGGGCCTCAATGTAGATAGACCGAACGCGAAACGCAGGCTCATCGGTGGCACCGCCCGTCACAGCTGAGAGGATGCCGCGACCAGATGCTCGACCAGAGGGGGAGTTGGTGAAACTCGTGATCGGAATCGTTCGGCCGGAGAAGGCGAACGACGTCTTGGAAGCCCTGTACCGGGCCGAGGTACGCGGCGTGTCGATGAGTCGCGTCCAGGGGCACGGAGGCGAGCTGGACCGGGTCGAGACCTACCGAGGGACGACCGTGAAGATGGGCCTTTCGGACAAGGTTCGCTTCGAGATCGCTGTCTCCGACTCGTTCGTCGATACCACGGTCGACGCGCTCTGCAAGAGCGCCCGGACCGGCGAGGTCGGCGACGGCAAGATCTTCGTCGTGCCGCTCGAAAGCGCGGTTCGCATCCGGACGGGCGAGACGGATCGCAGCGCCGTCACGCCTGTGGGCGCGTGATGGTCTCGCTCCCCCTCGGCGCCGGTGCGATCAGCGCCGGCGACACCGCCTGGATGCTCGCGGCAACCGCCCTCGTGCTCCTGATGACGCCGGCGCTCGGGCTGTTCTACGCCGGGCTGGTGCGCGCGAAGAACACGCTGAACACGTTC
>JAWVFM010000392.1:0-2948 GCA_033856015.1 Solirubrobacterales bacterium | reverse complement strand
GCTCTTCGGGGGCGACTGGGGCCGCCACCATCAGGCGTTCCTCGACTTCCTCCCGCTGCGTGCCAGGGTCGGCCGGCGCCTGCGGCGCCTGCGCGAAGCGGGTCCCCGGGGTGTGGTCGAGACTCTCCAGGCGCGCCTGTCGCCGACACCGCCGACCGGTTGGATCGACTTCGGCGGCGCTCTGGAATGGGAGGACGAGGTGACGATGCGCGCCGTGCGGGCCTACGGTGACACCGGTCCGCGGGGCCAGCTCGCGGGCAGGATGCTCTCCGACTTCCCACTCAACCTGACCCCAGGGCTCGTCCGCTTCGACGCGAACATCAGCCAGCACGGGGTCGAGTCCAGGTCGCCGTTCCTCGACCGCGAGCTGATGCGCCTCGCCCTCAACATGCCGCTCGAGGCGCGCGTGAGCGGTTCGCCGAAGGGCATCCTCGACGAGGTCGCGGCCCGGTACGTACCTCGCCCGATCCTCCGGCGGCCGAAGGTGGGGGGCATGCTCACGGGCTCGAACAGCTGGATCACCGAGGCCGCGCGGCCCGAGTTCCTGCGCGAGGGCATGCTCGGCCAGCTCCTCGAGATCGACGCCGCTCGCTGGAGACAGAGCCTGGACGCGGCTCCTCGCGATCAGGTCTTCGCCCTCTGGACCGCCGAGGTCTGGGCGCGGCTGACGGTCGGTGGAGCGAGCCCGGGCGAGGTCGAGCAGGAGCTCTGGGCCTCGTGACGCCTGCCGTCAATCGCGAACCGCTACCGTCATCCGGGTGAGCTCCGTCGAACTAGGCTCTGGCCGCGATGATGATCCCAGTTAGCCTGCAGCGCTGCGCACTATGTCGGTAATCGAGAGCATCGCGAGTCGCCTGCGGCGCCGCCGCCTCTCGGAGAAGGGGGCGAGCGAGTTAGCTTATTGGCGGGCACGCGTTCGCGAGGGCACGCTGGAAGACTCTAACCACCTGTACCGCGAGTTATTTGTCGATCATTTTGGCCTCGACCCGGGCTTTTATGAAGGTAAGCGACTGCTGGATATCGGCTGCGGCCCGCGCGGGAGCCTTGAGTGGGCGGCCGATGCCACCGAGCGGATTGGGCTCGATCCGCTCGCTGCCGAGTACCAGCGGCTGCACTCCCGTCCGGAGGGCATGCGCTATGTCTCCGGAACCGCAGAAAACATTCCGTTCCCAGATGCCCACTTCGATGTCGTCTCGTCGTTCAACTCACTCGATCACGTCGACGATGTCGGCGCGACCGTCGCTGAGATAGCTCGTGTCACGAGAGTCGGCGGCGTGTTCCTTCTTCTCTGCGATATCAACCACGAGGCGACGCGGACCGAACCGCATTCCTTCGGCTGGGATTTGACGCAGCGATTCGAAGCCGAGTGGCAGCTTGCTGAGCGCCGAGAGTTTGAGCGTCCAACGGACAATATGTATGACAACGTCCGAGGTAGCGGGCAGGAATACCGAGATGATGAAGGTAAGCGCCCCGGGGTCTTGAGCGCGCGCTTCGTTCGGAGGGGGACTGTGGTCGGCCCTCCCGCCTCTTAGCCGCTTCCTCACGCCTGTCCGCATCCGCGAACCGCTACCGTCATCCGGGTGAGCTCGCTCAAAGGTCGGGTCATCGCGATCGCCGGCGCCGGCGGCGGCCTCGGTCCCGCTGTTGCCAGGCGGCTCGCCGACGACGGCGCCTCCCTCGCCCTCACCGACGTCAGCCAGGACCGCCTCGATGCGCTGGTCAGCGACCTCGGCCTCGACTACGAGCACGTCGACGGCCACGTCGTCGACCTCCTCGACCCCGACGCCGCCGTCGAGTGGGCCACGGCCACCAAGGCCCGCTTCGGCCGGGTGGACGGCCTGCTCCACCTGGTCGGTGGCTGGAAGGGAGGCGACCCGATCGCCACGACTCCGCTCGCCGACTACGAGTGGCTCCACGACCTCCTGGTTCGCACCGTCCAGCACGCCAGCCGGGCCTTCTACGAGCCGCTGACGCAGTCCGGGACCGGGCGCTTCGTCCTCGTCTCCTCCTCGCAGGCCCAGAGCCCCCAGGGCACGAACGCCTCCTACTCGGCCGCCAAGGCCGCCGCGGAGGCCTGGACGCTGGCTCTGGCCGATTCCTTCGAGGGCACCGGCGCCACGGCCAACATCGTGATCGTCAACGCGATCCTCACCCCGGCGATGCGCGAGCAGAACCCGGACAAGGCGTACCCGACCTTCACGCCGGTCGAGGACATCGCCGCGGCGATCGCCTTCCTCTGCTCGGACGACGCGGGCCGCATGAACGGCAAACGGCTGGCGCTTTACCCGTAGCCCGTTGGGCCCCGCCCCTGGCCCGGGTGCAGCGACCGTCAGCGGGACGGAAGGACGGCTTTGAGCGCCGCGAACTCCGCACGCAGCTCCGCCTCGCGGTCGCCCTTCACGCTGTGAGTGAAGGCGAATCCATCCGCGACGAGCTTCGCCGGCGGCGCCGGGAGGCCCTCCAGGCTCGCCCCGAAGAGCGGGCTATCGTCGAGGGAGAAGCCGGCGGCGCGCGCGAGCAGGCCGACGAGGTGGTCCTCAGAAAGGCCCGATGCGGTCCAGTCGTCGGGGCGCTCGAGGGCCCCGTCAGCGGCGAGCGCTCCGAGCAGGGCGCCGGAGACTGCATAGACCCCGCCGAGGCAGTGCTCTCCGAGCTGGTAGCCATGACGCCGGGCAGCCCAGATACGGGAGTGGACGCGCAGGGTCTGTCGCGGCGCGGGAAGGACGACGTGGCGGCGCCCGTCGCGGCGGTAGACGCGAAAGGGGAGTGCGGCTCGCAGCACCGCGCCGGCCGCGGGGCGAAAGTCACGCCTGTCGCCGTAGGCGCCCAGCCGGTAGCGCCCGACCACGCCCAGCCCGGGGTCCCCGGCGAAAGTGCGCGCGAGCTCCGCGGCGAAGGGGCCCAGCACGAGGGCGTCGGTGTCGAGCTTCACCACCAAGTCGACCTCG
>JAWVFM010000391.1:0-6465 GCA_033856015.1 Solirubrobacterales bacterium | reverse complement strand
TTCTGGCGGATCAGGATCCAGGCCAGGCAGGCGTGCGGCTCGAAGAACCAGCTCCAGTGGACCATGCTGAGGGCGCGGTCCAGGCGGGTTACGCTCCCGGGCCGCGCGAGCGCGTTCTGGAGGCGGGCGTTGGGGAGCACCCCGCGCCCTATGGCCAGGTCGGCCCGCACCGGGTAGTGGATGCGAAGCCGGCGACGCAGGCCGTCGACATCGTCGTAGGGAAGCTCGTGAAGGACCGTGAACGCCCACATCTGCAGGCCGTAGAGCACCGCGTCCCGAGTCTTCGTGCGCGGTCGCAGGATCGCCAGCCCGACCGGCCCGGCGACCGTGGCCGCGGCCGTGACTCCACGCGGTACGCGCAGCCGGCGCCGGACGCGCGGCACGACGATCGCGGACACAACCCCCGCCGCAGCGAGCGCGCGAACGCCCGCGCGCATCGCGGGCCGTCGACGCTTCACCGTGAGAGTCGCTCTCGGAGCCCCCGGGACAAGGCGCGGCGAGTATAGGATGCCTCGCGCCTTGGAAGCCCGCGCTCGGAGAGTTTCGCCCCGCGTGCGCGTCGCCGTGCTGACCGCCGGCGCCGTCGCGTTCGCCTTCGCGCTGCTTGCGCCGGCGGCGGGCGCCTCCGTGCTGGGCCCGCGTGCCGGGCACTCGCCGAACGCCAACGACATTCGCACGAGCTACTGGGTCATGCTGGTGGTCGCAATCATCGTCGGCCTCCTGGTCAACGGCGCGCTGATCGCGGTCGTCCTCCGCTACCGAGCGCGGCGCGACAGCCAGCCGGCGCGGCTCACCGCGGGTCGCGGCTTCTTCCTCCGCGCCGCCGCTCCCCTCGGCGCCCTCGTGCTGGCGCTCTTCATCTTCGGCGTTGCGATGACCGTCAAGACGGAGACCGTCGCCTCGCCCGGGCCCGGCGCCCTGCAGACCTCGGCGTCCGAGACCGCCCAGGTGGGCGTGCGGGGCGTCTCGGGCCAGGCGCTCGCCGACGCGGTCAGCACGCTTCGCAACACGCAGTCAGCGATCCCCACCGCCGCGCCGATCAAGGGGGGGCCGCTCGAGATCGACGCCGTGGCCCAGCAGTGGATCTGGCGCTTCTTCTACCCCGGCGGCCCGATCGGCACGGGGGCGAAGACCAAGTACGACCCGACGAACGGTGGCTACGCGGGCAACCGCACCTACTCCGTCGACGAGCTCGTCGTCCCGGTCAACACGCCGGTGGTCCTCAACATCACCTCGACCGACGTCATGCACCGCTGGTTCGTCCCGGCCCTCGGGGGCCAGGTCGATGCGGTGCCCGGCCATGTCAGCCACACCTGGTTCCGTGCCGACAAGACCGGGGTCTTCGACGGGCAGTCGACGGCGTTCTCCGGCACCGGCTACTCGGCTGACCGGATGTGGGTGAAGGTGGTCACGGCGGACCAGTACACGAAGTTCCTGAACAAGCAGGCGTCGGACCTCGGCGCAGCCCAGGCCTACGTGCAGAAGGCCCAGACCAGCGGCAACGTTCCCGGAGGCACGCCGTGAGCCCGCCCACGATCGCCGAGGCACGGCCGGAGATCGTCAGCGACGGCCTGCCGCGGCGCCGGCCGGCCTGGGTGGAGCGCGCCACGAGCGCCGACCACAAGACCGTCGCCATGCTTTTCGGAGGCGGGGCGCTCGCGTTCGGAGTCCTCGGCGCCCTGGAGCTGGCGCTCATGCGGATCCAGCTCATCGCGCCGGAGAACACGGCGATCATCCCGGAGACCTTCGACCGCATCAACTCGACGTTCGGCGCCACCGCGATCGTCCTCTTCGCGATCCCGCTCGCGATCGCGTTCATCGGCTACATCGTGCCCCTGCAGCTCGGTGCTCGAGGGGTCGCGTTCCCGCGCCTCGGCCTGCTGTCGGCGTGGCTCTACCTGGCCGGCGCGGCGACCATCTACGGGAGCTTCCTGTACAGGCCGAGCTCGGCGGGAACCCTGGCGCTGCCGCCGCTCTCGACCACGACCTTCTCCCCGACGCACGGCCCGGACGCCTGGATCGTGGGCGTCGGGCTCGCTGTGCTCGGTTTCGTCCTCTTCGCCGTGAACATGCTCACGACGTTCCGCAACATGCGCGCGCCGGGCATGGTGTGGCGCCGCGCGCCGATCTTCTCCTGGGCGGGCAGGGCGATCTGCTGGATCCTCCTCGTCACCGGCGCAGCGATGCTCGCGGCACTCGTGATGCTGATGATCGACCGCCACTTCTCCGGGATCTTCTTCGACTCCCAGCAGGGCGGCGCGCCACTCCTCTACGAGCATCTCGCCTGGATCTTCTTCACCGGCGGCTACGTGATCGTCCTGCTGTTCGCCGCCGGGACGATCTCCGAGATCCTCCCCACGCTGGCACGCAAGCCGCTGTTCAGCCACCGTGCTGCCACGGTCTCCATCGCGGCGATCGCGGTCATGGGCGTGCTCGCCTGGATGCAGAACATGTACACGGCGCCGATTCCGGAGGCCTTCGCCTTCTTCGCGATGCTCATGGCGCTCGGCCTGCTGATACCGATCGGCCTGCTGATCGTCAACTGGCTCGCGACGATCTGGCGCGGCGCATTGCGCCTGAACGGCGCGTCGCTCTTCGCGATCGCGGCGATCTCGACGCTGAGCATCGGCCTTGCCGGGGAGCTCACGTATTCGGTGATCCCGGTCGGCTGGCAGCTCGACAACACGACAGCGGCGCAGGCCGACACGACCTTCGTGATCGTGGGCGGCGCGGTTCTCGGCGGCTTCGCGGCCCTCCACTACTGGTTCCCGAAGCTCACCGGGCGGCTGATGGGCGAGAGCCTCGGGCGGATCTCGCTCGTGACGATCCTCCTCGGAGTCCACCTCTACGCCTGGCCGATGTTCCTCGCCGGCGTCAAGGGCCAGCCCGTGGACATCCAGAAGTTCTACTCGGGCATTGGCCTCTCCGGATACAACGCGGTCGCCTCGGTCGGCGCCTTCATCCTCGTCATCGGGATCGTGATGGGGGTGGTCAACGTCTTCGCGAGCTACCGCAACGGGGCCCGCGCCGGCCACGACCCGTGGGGCGGCTCGACGCTCGAGTGGTTCGCGCTCTCGCCACCGCCGCCTCATAACTTCGACGTGGTCCCGGACGTGCGCTCGAGCGAGCCTCTCCGCGACATTCGCGAGGCCATCGCGGACCGCGGCGAAGTGTGGCCGCGCCACGCCGAGACCACGCACGAGGAAGTCCCGGTGGCGGTTGCCGCGGGTCCCGACGAGACCGCTGAAACTTCGAGCCCATCCCCCGAGCCCGAGCCGGAGGGCACGCCCGCGGGCAGCGACGGCGAGGACAGCCCGCCGGCATCCTGAGCGGACCCGGTCTTCTGATAGAACGCCTCCAGTGGATCGCCAGCTCGCACAGCGAAACCTGAGAACCGGCCTGATCTTCGCCGCGATTGCGATCGGGGTGTTCGGCCTCGCGTTCGTCGTCGCGATGCTCTACATCGGCAACTAGAGCGCGAGATGGCCGACCAGTCACAGATCCCGGAGCCGAGCGAGCTGGTCTACGTGCCAAGCCCGTCGTGGGCCCCCGCGTTCACCGCCGCGGCTCTGATGATGCTCACGATCGGCGCCTTCAAGGGCCTGGTCTACGTGCTGATCGGGGCGGTGCTCCTGGGCCGCGCGATCCTCTACTGGGTCCGCGACGCCGACCGCCAGGCCGACAGCCTGCCGCGTCGCCAGCAGGTCAGCACCGCAGTCATCCCGGCGACGACGCTGAAGCGCGAGAACTAGGTCCTGGAGGCCTCGGCCTCGGGGGACTCCATCGCGGAGGTCGCCCCGTGCGACGTCCAGACGCGCATGATGTCGCGCATCGAGAGGATGCCGACCACCTCGCCTCCCTCGGTGACGACCAGGTGGCGGATGTGGCGGCGGGACATCTCGGTTGCGGCGCGCTCGAGGCTCCACTCGGGCGAGGCCATGATCACGCTGTCGCTCATGTGGTCGCGCACGAGCTCCGTGTCGGGGTCCTGGCCGGCGCCGATCGAGCGCAGGACGTCGCGTTCGGAGACGATGCCGGGCCCGGGCAGCTCCTCGTCGTTGACGACCGCCGCCCCCACCTGCTTCTCGCTCATCAGCGTCGCTGCCTCGCGGAGCGTGTGCCCGGCCCCGACGGCCAGGATGACGCTTGACATCCCCTCACGAACCTGCATGGCGGTGCTTCGGCCTCCTCGCGGATCTGCTCGACGAAAGCGCTGACTGCGCTCCAAGTGGCTATTGACTCAACCCTAGCCGATGGCTCATCTCGAAGCTCGGCAGGCATGCGTGCCGACGCGCTCGAAAGATAGGATTGCGCTGTGCGTCAACCAGGCAGTGACCGGCGGACCGGATCCGCGCGCCTGGCGGCGGCGGTTGCGCTCGTCGTCGCGCTCGGCGTGGCCGGCTGCAACAAGGACTCCGGAGACCTGACACGCGGCCAGCAGCTCTTCACGCAGCGCTGCGCGACCTGCCACCAGCTCGCCGCGGCCGGGTCCCAAGGTGTCCAGGGCCCGAGCCTGGACGACGCCTTCGCCGCAGCGCGAGCGCGCGGCATGGACAGCGACACGATCGCCGGTGTCGTCAAGGCGCAGGTCGAGAACCCCCGGCCGATGACGGCCAACCCCTCGGTCTCGATGCCGCCCGACCTCGCCAGCGGCCAGGACCTCAACGACATCGCCGCCTTCGTGGGCCACGTCGCAGGCACCGGCGCCAAGGTCCCCAAGCTCACGACGTCCCAGCTCTTCGTCTCGACCTGCGGCACCTGCCACACGCTCGCCGCCGCCCAGACCAGCGGGACGACCGGCCCGAACCTCGACACCGGCCTCGCCAAGCAGACCAAGGCGGAGATCAAGCAGTCGATCATCAGCCCGGACGCGAAGATCACTCCCGGCTACGCCGCCGGGATCATGCCGCCCTCATTCGGTCAGTCGATCCAGCCCGCTGACCTGAAGGGCCTGGTCGACTACCTCTACGCCAGCACCCACAAGGGCAAGTAGCCCCGCCGGACGAGACGCGTCAGCTCATCTGGCGCTGACCGCGGCCTCCGCGTCGAGGTCGACGACGACGTGCGTCACCGGCACCGGCACGGTTGCCCGTGCTTTCTCGACGACCCCGTGCTCCAGCCAGCGCGACCGCTCCCGCGGGTGGGTCGAGATGATCACCTCGTCCGCCGCAAAGGCCCGCAGGCCATCCTGAAGCGCCACGTTCGGGTCCTGGTCGCCGACGTCGCCCGTCGCCCGCACGCCGAGCTTGCGGATCGCCTCCACCGACGCGTTCAGACGCTCGCTCGCGCTCGTCGCGGCCTCGTCCGTGTCCGAGGCCCAATGCTCGAGCTGGGAGTTGGTGAGCGCCGGGGCGATTACATGCACCTCGGCCGACCGGCCGGCACAGCGCTTCGCGATCTCCGCGAGCAGCGCCGCGCCACCCACGGTCTGGTTGGCTACGACGAGCACCCGGTGATGCGCGTGGTCGGGGGCGCTCGCCACCTCCGCATCCACCGGCTCGCCACCCTGGGAACGGTGCCAGAGGACCCAGCCCCCCGCCGCCAGGAGGCAGAAGAACAGGACCGCGGCGGCCGTCGACCCGGCGATCGCCGCCACCGCGACGAGCAGCGCGATCGCGACGCCCACCACAACCACCGCGCGAAAGACCTCCGTCTCGGACCGAAGCGGGTTGTGCAACGAACGCTCCTTCACCCTGCCAACGCTACTCCTCCCTACCAGGATTACGGATGGGCTATGAGGAGAGGTTCAGCGCCTCCGGACAAACCCACAACTGTGCACTTCAACACACCAGGGTGTGGTCGAACGCACAGTTGTCGGTTGCGCCCGCTTAGAGGATGTAGACCGTGAAGTAGACGATCAGCCACATCACGTCGACGAAGTGCCAGTAGATGCCCGGCACCTCGACGCCGAGGTGGTCCTTGGCCTTGGGCCCGAAGTGGCCGCGCCAGGCGCGGATGTTGGCGAACGCCAGCAGCATGAGCCCGACGGTCACGTGGGCGCCGTGGAGCCCGGTGAGGCAGTAGAAGACCGACGTGAACGCGTCCTCGCGGGCGCTGAAGCCCAGGTGGACGTACTCGTTGATCTGGATGAAGAGGAACGTCGCACCGAGCAGGAACGTCGCCGCGAGGCCGAGGATCATCCCCTTGCGGTTGCTCCGCTTGATCGACTCGAGCGCGAAATGGACCGTGAAGCTCGACGAGACCAGGATCGCGGTGTTCATGCCGGCGACGGCCTTCGGCAGCGCGAAGCCGTCCGGCGGCCACGGCCCGGAGTTGGCGACGACGCGGATGAAGAAGTAGGCGGCGAAGAAGGCGCCGAACAGCATCGCCTCGGTGACGATGAAGAGCAGGATCCCGAGCGTCTGGCGGTCGATGCGCGAGCTCTGGTGGGCCTCGGGAGGCCCGTGATGCTCGTGCTCCGCCCCGCCGCCCTGCCCGAGTGCGACCGACGCGCTCTCCATCAGC
>JAWVFM010000390.1:0-4505 GCA_033856015.1 Solirubrobacterales bacterium | reverse complement strand
TCGCGCAGGTCGATCGCGCGCCGCACGCCCGCGTCGAGGCTCGCGTTGAACAGGCCGGCGGGGTCGTCCAGCGAGGCGCCCTTGGCGAAGGTCAGCTTCACTTTGTCCTTGTAGGTCTCACCGGTGCAGATGATCCCGTCGTGGTACCAGGTCGGGACCCCTCTCCATTTCCACTCCTCGACCACGTCGGGGTCGGCCTGCTTGATGAGATTTCGGATCTGAGCGAGCATCTCACCCCGCCAATCGCCCAGCTCCTCGATTCTCTCGTCGATCAGCTGAGAGGGAGAGTCTCCGCTTTTTCCTTCCTTCGAGCCGCCATTCCTCTTCTTCATGCTTGTCGTCGCTTTCTTCATGGTTATTGGGCTGTACGACATGTGCCCATTCGTGTACCCTTCGAATATGGCCGAGCGCAACCATCGCATCAATGTCACTCTCGAGCCGGACTACGCGCGCAAGCTGGCTAGCCTGGCGGAGCGCACGCACGTTCAGGAGGGCACCTTGGCGCGCTCGCTTCTCTCAAGTGCGCTCGATGAGGCCGATCCAGGAGCCACTCGGATCACTGAGATCCTCGATGGGATTCCGGGTGCTTGGGAGCGGGCGCAGGAGTCGATCGAGCAGGCTCAGCGGGGCGAAACGGTGCCGCTCTCCGAGCTGTAGTCAATGCCGGCCATCGAGGTCACGCGCCTCGCGCGTGAGGATCTCATCGAGCTGATCGCGACTCGCAGTCTCCCAGCGGATACGCGGGATCGAATCTCGCGCTCCCTGCTCACGTTGGAGGAGTTTCCACGGGCCGGCAAGCAGCTCTCCGGAGTCTGGCGAGACTGTCGTGCCCTCATCGGGCCATGGGGTTGGCTGATCGTCGTCTACACGTACAGCGAGGCCGAGGATCGGATCGTCGTCATCGCCTTCCACGACGCTCGGACGTCCGAGGCTGCGACAGCGCAGCTCTGAGATTCGCCGCCGGACCGGCCGTGTCGATTTCGGCGGCCCTCGTTCGTCGTACTGGTAAAGGCGGGAATATCTGCCACACCGAGCTTCCGCGAAGACGACCCGAAAGGACAGCGAGATGAGAGTAATGGCGATGGTCAAGGCAACCAAGGACTCCGAGGCCGGCGTGATGCCGAGCGAGGAGCTGCTCGCCGAGATGGGCAAGTTCAACGAGGAGATGGTCAAGGCTGGGGTGTTGCTGGCCGGGGAGGGCCTGCACCCGACCTCGAAGGGGGCCCGTGTCAGCTTCGGCGGCGACGGCGAGCGGACCGTGATCGACGGCCCTTTCGCCGAGACCAAGGAGCTGATCGCCGGCTACTGGCTGATGCAGGTGCGCTCCTTCGAGGAGGCGGTGGAGTGGATCAAGCGCTGCCCCAACCCGCACAACGAGCCCGGCGAGATCGAAATCCGTCAGGTCTTCGAGGCCGAGGACTTCGGCGAGGAGTTCACGCCGGAGCTGCGCGAGCAGGAGGAGCGTATCCGGGCGCAGGCGGAGCAGAACCAGTAGCGGGCCGGACAGCGCGGCGGGCGGGCTGAGCATGGAAGGAGACGACGCCCGCCGCGCGATCGATGCGGTCTGGAGGATCGAGTCGGCCCGGCTGATCGCCGGGCTGGCGCGCATCGCCGGCGATGTCGGCGTGGCCGAGGACCTGGCCCAGGACGCCCTGCTCGCCGCGATGGAGCAATGGCCGGCGTCGGGGGTTCCCGACAATCCCGGCGCCTGGCTGATGACGACGGCAAAGAACCGGGGGATCGACCGCATTCGGCGCGGCGAGATGGCGGCCAGCAAGGAGGAGGAGCTGGGGCGCGAATTCGAGCTGCGGGCGCGTCTCGCCGAGGGCGACCCCGCGGTCGCCGCCGACGACGACATCGGCGACGACCTGCTCAGCCTGATCTTCACCGCCTGTCATCCGGTGCTTTCCACGGAGGCGCGGGTGGCGCTGACGCTGCGTCTGGTCGGCTCGCTGAGCACCGCGGAGATCGCGCGCGCCTTTCTCGTCAAGGAGTCGACGGTGGCGCAGCGGATCGTCCGCGCCAAGCGGACGCTGGCCGAGGCGCGGGTGCCGATCGAGGTGCCGGGCGCCGCCGAGCGCGAGCAGCGCCTCGCCTCGGTGCTGGAGGTGATCTACGCGATCTTCAACGAGGGCTATGCGGCGAGCAGCGGCGAGGATTGGATCCGGGTCGACCTCTGTGAGGAGGCGATGCGACTGGGACGGATCCTCGTCGGCCTGGCGCCGCGCGAGCCGGAGGCGCTGGGCCTGGTGGCGCTGATGGAGCTGCAGGCGGCGCGCTTCCCGGCGCGGACGGGCGCCGCCGGGGAGGCGATTCCACTGCTCGAGCAGGACCGCTCGCGCTGTGACTTCGTCCTGATCGGCCGCGGGCTGAAGGGGCTGGAGCGGGCGGAAGCGCTGGGGCGGCCGCTCGGCCCTTACGCGCTGCAGGCGGGGATCGCCGCCTGCCACGCTCGGGCCCGAACGCCCGAGCAGACCGACTGGGAGCGAATCGTCGCCCTCTACGACGGCCTCGCGGCGATCACCGGCTCGCCGGTCGTACGGTTGAACCGGGCCGTCGCCGTGGGGATGGCATTCGGCCCGGCGGCGGGGCTGGAGCTGCTCGACGGGCTGGTCGGAGAGCCCGCGCTTGCCGGCTACCACCTGCTGCCGGCCGCGCGCGGCGAGCTGCTCGAGCGGTCCGGCCGCGAGGAAGAGGCCGGGGCGGAGTTCGCCCGGGCAGCGGCGATGACCGGAAACTCGCGCGAGCGCGAGCTGCTGCAGGCGAGAGCCGAGGGGCGGCGCTAGTCGCCGCCACGCCAAGCCGAGCGCCCACCGAACCCCTTCGCCGTGCTCGGCGGCCTTGCGGGCTGAGGGAATGACGGCCAGCCCACCCGGCGAGGGGCATGGACTCGCCCCGGCGCCGGGTGTAACGTCGGGTCGTGCCGCACAAGGCCGCAGATCGCATCCGCAACGTCGCCCTGATCGGCCATCGCGGCAGTGGCAAGACCAGCCTGCACGAGGCGATGCTGTTCGAGGCGGGGGCGGTCAACCGGCTCGGCAGCGTGGAGGAAGGCTCGACGGTCTCCGACCATGAGCCCGACGAGTGCCGGCGCGGTCTCTCGATCAACGCCTGCGTCTCCTGCTTCCAGCACGCCGACCGCGAGATCAACCTGATCGATACCCCGGGCGACCCCAGCTTCGTCGCCGACGCGGCCGCTGCGCTGCGCGTCGCCGACTCGGCCGTGGTCGTGGTCAACGGCGTCGCCGGCGTCGAGGTCCAGACCGAGCGGCTCTGGCAGCGTGCCGACGCCGAGGGCCTGGCCCGGCTCGTCTTCGTCAACATGCTGGACCGCGAGCGCGCCGATTTCTTCGCAGCGCTTGACTCGCTCAAGGCCGCGTTCGGCCCGCACGTCGTGGCGACCGAGATCCCGATCGGCAGCGAGCGCGAAATCCGCGGCCTGATCGACCTGATCGACATGGAGGCCTTCGTCTATGCGGGGAGCGGGCGGGGCGGAGCGGAGCGAGTGCCGATCCCCGACGAGCTTCTCCCGCGCGCCGAGGAGTACCGCGAGAGGCTGATGGACGAGGTCGCGGAGAACTCCGACGAGCTGATGGAGCGCTACCTCGACGGGGAGAAGATCGATCACGCGGAGATCGTCACCGCGCTCAAGCGGGGCGTCACCGAGGGACACCTCTTTCCGGTCACCTGCGGTGTCGCGACCAGGAACCTGGGAACCAACCGCCTGCTCGACGCGCTGGTCGAAGACCTGCCCTCGCCGCAGATGCGCGGCTCGCTGGAGGCGCTCGACGGCGATGGCGAGAAGATCGAGATCGCCCCCGACGAGGACGGTCCCCTGGTCGCCTACGTGTTCAAGACGACCGCCGACCCCTACACCGGCCGCATCAACCTCTTCCGCGTCTACAGCGGCACGATGCGCTCCGACTCGCAGGCGGTCAACGCAACGCGCCGCCAGAAAGAGCGGATCGGCCAGATCGGCCAGCCGCTGGGCAAGGAGCTGAAGGCGGTCGCCGAGCTGGGCGCCGGCGACATCGGCGCCGTCGCCAAGCTGAAGGAGACGCGGGCGGGAGACGTGCTCTGCGACGGCCAGCGGGAGATCTCGATCCGCCCGCTCGACCTGCCGGCGCCGGTGATGGCGTTCTCGTATGAGCCGAAGTCGAAGGGCGATGAGGACAAGGCGGCGACGGCCGTGCGGCGGCTGAGCGAGGAGGACCCGACCCTCGACGTCCATCGCGATCCACAGACCGGCGAGCAGATCATCGCCGGGCTGACCCAGGTCCACGTCGAGGTGCTGGTGGAGCGGATGAAGGGCCGCTTCGGCGCCGAGATCGAGCTGCACCCTCCGCGCGTTCCCTACCAGGAGGCGATTCGCCGGCCCGCCGCGGCCCAGGCCCGCTACAAGAAGCAGACCGGCGGGCGCGGCCAGTTCGCCGACTGCGCGATCGAGATCGAGCCGGGTGAGGACGGCAGCGGGCTCGAGTTCGTCAACGAGATCAAGGGGGCGG
>JAWVFM010000389.1:0-6365 GCA_033856015.1 Solirubrobacterales bacterium | reverse complement strand
CGAGGTCCACTCGAACTTCTCGATTCCCGGCGTCCGGTAGCTGACCCCGTGCCGGAGGCTCGTGTTGTTCGGGGCGAGGGAGTAGGACAGGTCGTTCCAGGTGATGATCGGGATGATCGTGTCGATGCGCGGGTCGATTCCGGCGGCCGCGAACTGGATCTGCCCGCCGTAGGAGCCGCCGATCATCCCGACCCGCGGGTCGAAGCGGTGGTGGCGGCCGTCGGAGCCACGGCGGTCGTGCTTGACGAAGTCGACCTTCGTGCCGTCGTTCGCCTTCATGCCGCCGCCGAGGAAGGTGACGAGCTGCTTCGCGGCCTTGCCGTCGTAGGCGCGGTCGTCGAGGTAGATCTTGCAGCCCGAGCCGCCGAAGCCGAGGCCCGAGTAGGAGAGGACGGCGTAGCCGTGGGACGCGGCCCACTTGCCAAGCGCCGCCTGGTCGTCCTTGGAGCCTCCGAAGCCGTTGGTCGTGAGGATCGCCGGAACGCGGTGCTTGCGGCTCGCGCTCTTCGGCTTGTAGAGGTCGCCGACGACGTTGCAGTGGGTGTCGTTCTGCGGGCCGACCGTGACGTCGAAGTGCAGGGTCTTGACGGTGTAGCTCGCCGGCTTCGCCGCAGCGCTCGACGCGAACGCGCCGAGCGCGAGCACGGTTCCGAGCAAGGCGACGACGCTGCCCCTGTGCCTCATCGCGAGCGAGGATCGCAGAGCCGTCCGCGCGGTGCGCCGGTTCGACCCGGAGGCTTGGTCAGGCGACGAGGCCGTGGCGCATGGTGTTCTCGGAGACCACGCGAGGCTCGGCGAACTGCAGGAGGTAGTCGGGGCCGCCCGCCTTCGAGCCGATGCCGGACAGGCGGTTGCCGCCGAACGGCTGGCGCCCGACCACGGCGCCCGTGATCTGGCGGTTCACGTAGAGGTTCCCGACCGGCAGCCTGCGGATCACCGCCGCGACCGTCGCCGGGTCGCGGGAGAAGAGGCCGCCGGTCAGCGCGAAGGGGAGGCCCTCGATGATCTCGCAGGCAGCGTCGACGCTCGGCACCGCCTCGAGCGCGAGGACAGGGCCGAAGATCTCCTCGCTCAGGATCGGGGAGTCCGCGGGCAGCCCCGCGGCGAGCACGGCCTCGCAGAAATAGCCCTCGTCACCCGGGGCCGGTGATCGCCCGGCGACCGCTCCAGCGTCGTCCGCAAGCCCGACGTAGCCGCGGACGCGCTCCGCCGCCTCAGCCTCGATCAGGGGCGGGACGTCGACCCCGAAGGCCTCAGCCTGGCCGATTTGGAGGACCTCGACCGCCCCGGCGAGGCGTTCGGCCAGGCGTTCGGACACGGCTTCGTGGGCGAGCACCCGCGAGCAAGCGGAGCACTTCTGCCCTCCGTAGGCAAATGCCGAGCCCGCGATCGCCGGGACCGCCTCGTCGAGGTCGGCGTCGGCGTCCACGATCACGCAGTTCTTGCCGCCCATCTCGGCGACGACGCGCTTCACGTGATGCTGGCCGGCCGGCGTTTGCGCGGCCGCGGAGATGATCTCCAGCCCCACCGCCGAGGAGCCGGTGAAGGCGATTGCGTGAACTCCCTGGTGGCGGACCAGAGCTGCGCCGGTGTCGCCGAAACCCGGCAGGAGCGAGAGCACGCCGTCGGGCACGCCGCCCGCCCGTAGCGCCTGGACCAGCCGCAGCGCGCACGCCGGGGCCTGCTCAGCCGGCTTCAGGACCACGCCGTTGCCGACCGCGAGAGCGGCGGCGGTCATCCCGCATGGAAGGGCGAGCGGGAAGTTCCACGGCGAGATCACCGCGACCACGCCGCGTGGTGCGTAGGCCAGCGTGTTGCGCTCGCCCGGCACCTGAATGAGCTCGCGCCCCGCGTCGAGCTCGATCGCCCCACGCGCGTAGTACTCGAGGAAGTCGACCGCCTCGCACACGTCGCTGTCCGCCTCGTGCCAAGGCTTCGCGCACTCGCGCACCTCGAGGGCGCAGAGCTCGAAGCGTCGTTCTCGCATCCAGGCGGCGGCCGCGATCAAGGTCTCCGCACGCTGGACGGCCGGTCGGCGCCCCCAGGCTTTCGCGGCCTCGGCCGCCGCACGCACCGCCTCATCCACCTCGCCGCTCGACGCAACAGCCGCTCGGGCGACGAGCCGCGACGGCGCGCCCGGGTCGACCGACTCGATTCCGTCACCCGTTCGCGACTCGCCTGCGATCATGACCGGGACGTCCAGCGGCAGCTCGCGGTCGAGCGTCTCGAGCGCCTCGAGGAGGCGCCGGCGCTCGGTCTCCCGGCGCAGCTCGAGCAGAGGCTGGTTTGCGAAAGGCCGAGGTGTCACGGCGCCGCGAGCAGGTCGGCGAGCGGAGCGCCCTCGGCCTGGGCGAAGAGGAACGAGTCGTTCGAGGCGTTCTCCAGGAGGCGACGCACGAGGTAGGCCATGCCAGCGACGAGGTCGCCGACCGGCGAGTACACGCGCGCTCGGAGGCCCTGACCGGCGATCGCGGTCGCGAGCTCGTCGCCCAGGCCACGGAGCACCTGGAGCTCGAGGTCTCTGTCGTCGCCGCCGCGCAGCCGTCCGTACGCGATCGCGTGAGCCAGCGAGCGGAGGTTGTGCGAGGCGATCGCGACGCGCACGAGCGGCCTCGAGTCGAGCAACCTCCGCGTCAGGGCCTCGAAGTTGCGGTCGCATTCGGCCTTGTCCTCGAAGACCGGTATCGACCACCCGCGCTGCTGCGCCTCGGCCGACTCGTGATCCCAGTAGGCGCCCTTGACCAGGCGGACGACGTGCGCCGGGCCGCGCGGCGTCCGCTCCGCCCAGGAGAGGACACGCTCGAGCTCCTCCGGAGAGTCCCGAAGGTAGGCCTGCACGACGAGGCCGACCGACGGTCCCTCGACGAACTCGTCCTCGCCGAGCAGCTCGCCGACGAGCCCGAGGGTCGTCTCGCGGGAGTCGAGCGACTCCATGTCCACGTGCAGGTGGGCGCCGAGGTCGCGAGCGCGTTGCAGGAGGGGACGCAGCCGCGTCGCGGCATCCTCGCGGCCGCGCTCCGGCGCCTCGGGGTGGAGAACGGGAGTGAGGGCGGAGACCTTCACCGACAGGTTCACCCGTGGCAGCGCTCCCGCCGAGTCGCGTTCGAGGCTCGGACGCGAAGGCCAGGTCGCGCTGCCCGCGCTCAGGGCATCGAGCGCCGCTTCGCACCGTGCGGCGTAGGCGTCGGCCTCCGCGGCGCTCACCGTCGCCTCGCCGAGCAGGTCCACGGACGTCCCGATCCCGCTCTTCCAGAGCCTTCCCAGCTCGCGCAACGCCTCGTTCGGCCCAGCCCCGGCGATGAAGCGGTGCGCCATATGGCGAACGCCCGCCGCGACAGCGGCGCCAAGCGCGACGCGCCCGGGCTTGGTGTCGGCGATTCGCATCGCCGCCGCGATCGACGGCGGCCGCTCGCCCACCGACTCCATCAATCCGGCGAGGTGGTGTCCCAGGTCGTTGAGGTCACGGCAGGCGGGCGTGACGTCCACGAGCCTGAAGAGAGCCGCGCGGAGCTCGCGGTCGCCCGAGGTGAGCTTCATCGCGCGGTCGTCCACGGCGCGGCCCGGCCTGCGGCGGGCCGAGGCCATGCCTTCTGCGAGCGCCGCGCCAACGGCGGCGATCTGCTGGTCGAGTGCCTGGAGGTCGACCGACGATGTCGATGAGGCCTCCACGGTCTCAGCCTACTCCGGCGCCATGTGGCCGACGGCGTGCGAGTGGTGGCTGTGGCTCCTCCCGCCGCGGCGCGTCAGGGCGAATAGCGCCACGAAGATCGCGGTCGCGATCACGTTCAGCACGAGCTTGTAGTCCACCGCGACCGACCCGAACACGTCGCCGCGCGATGGACGGGGGCCGTTCGGGACGATCCCGGCCAGGCTGAACAGCCCGTCGACCACGAGCGCGGCGAGGATCATCGTCACGAGCATGAGGGCGGTGATCCGCAGCGCGAACGCCGTCCCGTAGTACTTCCGGTACGCGGCGATGATCGGCAGGATGACCAGGTCGGCGAAGATGAACGCCACCACCCCGGCGAACGAGATCCCGCCGGACCAGAGCACCGCCGCAAGCGGGACGTTGCCGACCGAGCAGACGAAGCTGAGGATCGCGATGAGCGGTCCCGCGACGACGTTCTCCGCCGTTCGCAGCGCTCCGGGGGCATCGGTGATGAACAGGCCGTTGAAGAAGTCGTCGCCGAGCAGGGCGATGAATCCCGCCAGCAGGAAGCCGATCACGACCTCCTTCCAGATCATGAGCCAATCCGCGCGGAAGTTGTCGGCCACCGGCATCCAGGCGTCCAGGCTGGTCAGCCGGCGCCGCCAGCCCGGCTCGGCGCTGCCGCTGGGGTGGACGTGGCCGGAGTCGGCGGACTGGGCGTGGTGGCGCGCGCGCTCCTCCGCCTGACGCGAGACGAAGAGTCGCAGGAGCACCGTCATCAGGACGATCAGGACCAGTCCGCCCACGTATTCGGCGAGGGCGAACTGCCAGCCGATCAGCACCCAGAGCACGAGCCCGAGCTCCCAGACCAGGTTGGTGGAGGCGAACTGGAAGGCGAGCGCGGAGGCGGCGGAGGCGCCCTTCTGGAAGAGCGACTTGGCGATCGCGATCGCGGCGTAGGAGCAGGAGGACGACGCGGCGCCAAGCCCGGTGGCCAGCGCAATCGGGCGGGGGCCGGTGCCCCCGAGCGCGCTCTCGATGCGAGCCCGGGGCACCCACGCCTGCACCACGCCGGAGATCGCGAAGCCGAGGACCAGGGCCCACCAGACGTCCCAGGCCATCAGGAGGGCATTGGTGATCCCGTGACCGAATTGGCCCATACCCCCCTAGGGTATCAGGCAGACGCGAACGAGGCGAGCCTGGTTACTGTTCCGCGATGAGCAGCAGGGAGGATCCGGCCGCGTCGCGCCGTGCACAGCTCGAGGAGCTCGTCCCCGGCAGCGGGCTTCGCGTGCAGGTCGATCGAGGCGCCTGGGCGGCGCTCAGCCAGGGTTCACCGGGAACGTGGTCCTGGGGCAGGGCGGCCCTGACGATCGGGCTCAGCCTGGCAGTCGCGGCCGTTGTGTACCTGACCGTCTACCGCTCGATCGACTGGGTGATCGGCCTCGCCGTTGCCTACGCGCTGCTCCTCTGGAGAGCGCGCGCGGTGCACGCCGACTACGTGCGGCGCGGCCTGGGCCGAAGCTCCTGAGCCTTCGGATCTGGCCAAAACGTCCAGGCACGACCTGGTCGGCTCACGCGACCGACGGCGCGGACGATGGTGCTTGTGAGCCAACCGGCCTCGAATTCGACACGGAAGGTCCACATCGCAATGACCAGCACCACTCAACACTCTTCGCCCAAGCCGCGCCGCCGCGCCGTTTCCATCGCGATCGGCGCGCTTGCCGTTCTCGGCCTGGCGCTGAGCGCGAGCGCCTCCGGCGGGCTGGGCGGCCTGGCAAACGAGCCCGAGGGCACGTTCTGCCATGCAACCCGCGACTGCGTCTACCCCAAGACCCCGGACACGCGCATCGAGTCGGGGCCGCTCGGCTACACGGACAACCCGCGGCCGCATTTCGAGTTCGCGTCGAACGAGAGCCACGTCACCTTCGAGTGCCGCATGGACGACCACTCCTTCCACGCCTGCCCCAAGGAGTACCAGAGCGACTTCCTGGGCGACGGCGAGCATAGGCTCGACGTCCGGGCCGTCGACGAGCACGGCAACGTGGACCCGACCCCTGCATCACTGGAGTTCCGCGTGGACACCCGCTGCCCGCACACCGAGATCGTCGATCACCCGAGCCGGGTGGTGCACGGACGGGATGCTCGCTTCGCGCTCGCCTCAACCGATCGTCATGCCCGCTTCCACAGCTGGCTGGACGGCAAGCGGCTGCGCGGCTCGAGCTCGAACCTGAAGCTCCGCGGCCTGAAGACCGGCTGGCACACGCTGACGGCGCGTGCCGTCGACTCCGCGGGCAACACCGACAGGAGCGGCGCGAAGTTCCACTTCAAGGTTGACGCCGGCCACCGCCATGGCCACCACGGCGGCCACAGGCACCACTAAGAGCGTCGCCGCGCCTGGCGGGGCGTGGCGTCTAGCGACGAGACCGCGAGGGGCCGCATGGCCTCTCGCGGCCGTCGTTCTTTGCGCGGCCGCGGCGGCCGCGGGCCGGGGCGGCTTTACGTCTGGCTCACAGGTCCTCTTCGCCGGCCTTGCCGCGCTGGCGCTGGCGCTGGCGCTCAACGTCGACGAACGGAGGGCTCTCGCGAGCATCCGCTCGCCGGCCTGCCTCCTGCTCGGAGCTCTGGCGATCCTCAGCGTCGCGAGCGCGCTGTGGACCGTAGGCGACGGCGCGGCCGCGGTGCGGTCGGGTCTCGTGGTCGGCGGCTACGCCGC
>JAWVFM010000388.1:0-5421 GCA_033856015.1 Solirubrobacterales bacterium | reverse complement strand
TTTGGGGTCGGTCATCTAACCGCGGCGCAAGCCGAAGTCCGTCGTGTACATGCCGCCCCGCCCCTTGCGGTTGGAGAAGGTGCCCCAGATCACGCCGACCCCGAGATCGCGGAAGTCGGGGTTGAGGATGTTCTCGCGGTGCCCCGCGCTGTGCATCCACGCCTTGACCATGGCCTTGGGCGACGCCCAGCGTCGCTTGCCGTAGGCGATGTTCTCGCCGTAGAGCCAGCGGCTCAGGCCCGACCGCAGATAGTGGACCGCCCGCAGGCGACCGTCGATCGACGCCTCACCCGAGCACTCGTGCGAGAAGCACGCGTGCCGGCGCATGTAGGCGGAATGGTTGCGCGCCGCCCGCCGGAGCTCGTTGTTCTGGTGCAGCCTGTGGAGGCCGCGCTCCGTGCGCTCCTTGTTCAGGAGGCAGAAGACAGCCCGCTGCGCGTCGGTGTCCGAGACCCGCTTCGGCGCCGCCTTGGCGTGCGCACAGGAGCCCGCGCTCGCCGTTCCGGCGAAGGTCATGGCGATGAGAAATGCCGTCACGAGCGTGGTGCCGCACGCGACGGCTGTCGTCAGTTTGAGAGTCATTCCGATCCCCCGACCGGTCCGCTTACCCGATGTCCGATGCCGAACTGGCCGGGCAGTATAAACACAAAACGCTCAACAAACGCTTAGAAAGCGTCGGGTCCCTCACAAACCCTGCGGCGACCCGCTTTGCGTGGGCTGAAGGGCCGCCGGCTCGGCTCGATCGAGGCCGCCCTGGTGGCGGAGCTGACGACTAGCCCCGGCGAAGGCCGAAGTCGGTGGTGTAGATCCCGCCGCTGCCGTGCGGGTTCGAGAAGGTTCCCCAGACGACGCCCACGCCGAGGTCGCGGAACTGTGGGTTCAGAATGTTCGCGCGGTGCTCGGAGCTCTGCATCCAGGCCTTGACCATGGCCTTGGGCGACGCCCAGCGACGCGTGCCGTAGGCGATGTTCTCGCCGTAGAGCCACCTGGTGAGATGCGAGTTGAGATAGCCGGACTTGCGGAGGCGACCGTCAATCGACGCCTCTCCGGAGCACTCATGATCGAAGCAGTTGTGCCGGCTCATGTAATCGGAGTGCCGGCGCGCGGACCGGCGAAGATCGTTGTTCGAGTGCAGGCGGGGCAGGCCGCGGTCCGTGCGCTCCTTGTTCAGAAGGCAGGTCACGGCGCGCTGGGCGTCGCGGCTCGAAACGGTCTTCGGCGACGCCTGAGCGTGTGAGCAAGAGCTCGCGCCGGCCGGGGCCGCGAACGAGAGCGAGAGGGCCACCGAGGCGACCAGGGACGCCGAACCGGCAGCGATGGATATGGGGAGCTTCCCGAGCTTCACACCCCCTGGATCGGCGCCCAGCCCGTGATCCCCAGCAACACCGGCGCGAGTCGTACGAACGTCCAGCCGCCACGGATGAACGTCCACGGCGCACGGCCGCCGTGGGCCGAGCCGCAGCTACTTGCGGAGCGCGCCCAGGTCGATCGTGTAGGTCATGAACTTCCGCCCGGTCACACCGTGGACCGGCGCGCCCCGATGGGCGCCGACGCCGACATCCTTGAACGCGGAGCTCATGATGACGCGGCGGTGGCTGGCGCTGCCCAGAAGCCGGGCCACCATCCGCCTCGGCGTGGTCTCATAGCCGAGCTCCTCCGAGTAGCGGAAGGAGCTCGCCCCGTTCACGTACGGGCTGTGCTCGAAGCGCTGCTTGACGGACAGCTCGCCATGGCATTGATGGCTGAAGCATTTCGAGCCCACCATCAGGTTCGCGTGCTCCTGGGCGATGTCGTCGAGGTCTGAGTTCGCACGGAGCTTCGCGACGTTCCTCTTCGTGCGCGCCTTGTTCACCAGGCAGGTGATGGCGGCGCGGAACTTGGGCCGCGAGACCGAACCCGGCGACGCGGTGGCGTGCTTGCACGGAGCGGCGTTGGCGGCAGCCGGCGTCGCGGCGAAGGTCGCCGCCAGCGCCACAAGCGCCACCCCTAACGCGCCACGAGCACCGATGCCCGCTCCCCTGGCCATTCCTGGAGGGTAGCTGGCTTTGGGCCCAGCTTCCAGGCGCTAGTCATCTAGCTTCGAGCGTTCGCGAGCGCCTCGATCAACGCGGCAGCGCGTTCGGTGCCGGGCGCAGCCTGAAGCCGCGCCGCGACCGCGGCGAGGCGCTCGGCGAGCCGCGCGTCCTCAAGCTGGCGGTCGACGGCGGCGAGCAGTTCGGCGGGCTCGTGGGCGTAGGTGTCGAGGCGGATCCCGAAGCCCGTCTCGTCCATCCGCTGGGCGTTGTCGTACTGGTCCCAGAAGAGCGGCAGGAGCACCATGGGCCGGCCGAAGTGAAGGCACTCCGTCACCGTGTTGTTGCCGCCGTGCGTGACCACGAGGTCGACCTGGGGCAGGATCGAGGTCTGGGGAAGGAACTCCTCCCCGGCCATGTTCGGCGCGAGCTCGAGGTCCGCGTGCTGGGGCCCCATGGAGACGATCACCCGGTACGGCGCGTCCGCGAGGGTCGCGATCAGCGAGCGCATGAGGTCGACGTCAGCGGAGCCGAGCGAGCCGAGGCTCAGATAGACCAGCGGGCCGTCGCGGGAAGCGAGGGCGTCGGGCAACTCCCACGGGGCGTCTGTGTCGCGGACGCTCGACTGGAGATTCTGCCAGCCGTCGCCCAGCGGCCGGGCCCGGGCGTAGTCGACCTCGTCCGGGTAGAGCCAGAGGTTCAGGTCGGGCGACGTGTGGATGAAGTCGCCCGCTGGCAGGGCCGGCGCTCCCCGCTCCCGGCAGAACTCGTCGAAGGCGCGCTGAAGCGGCCCGAGCGCGCGCCGGTACTCCTCGCGGTAGGCATCCCACTGGCTGCGGTCGGCCGTCGGATAGCCGGAGAACGGTGGCGGCACCTCGGGGTCCTGCACCTCGGCCGGATTGCAGGACACGATCCGCACCCACGGGCGGCCTGACGCCGGCAGCGCCGGAAAGGAGACGACGTTGTCCTCGACGATCACGTCGGGCGCGAGCTCCTCGATGATCGCCATGAGGCGCTCGTCCACGTACCTGGCGCCGTCGCAGAGCGCCTCGAAGGTGGGCGCGATGAAGCCCTCGAGCTGCTCGATGGTCGGCCTGCGAAAGACCGGTGCGGTGTCGCGGATGAAGTCCTTCCAGAACTGCCCGGGGTCCTCGTCGGCGTCCGCCGGCGGCGTCAGCCGAACCAGCCGCTCCTCGAAGCCCTTGGCGGCCAGCGTGCCCTCGAAGGACTCCTCCACGATGAAGACCACGCGATGCCCGCGCCGGAGCAGCACGTCGCCGATCCCGACGCAGTTGTTCGTCGGGCCGTAGGCGCTCTCGGGGAAGAAGGCGAACGTGCGCCGAGCCACCGGCGGAATCTATCCCGGGCCGACGAGCGGGGGAAAGTCGGCGATTCCGGCGCGCCCGATGAGGGTAGGAAGCGCGTACCCGCATGCGCTACCTCCACTTCTGCGCCCACGAGCAATTCCCGCCGGACGACCTGCTGCGACAGGCCGTCGAGGCCGAGCGGGCGGGGTTTGACGGGATCGGCTGCAGCGACCACCTCCAGCCGTGGTGGGAGGGCGGCGAGTCCGGGCACGCGTGGATCTGGCTTGGCGCCGCCGCGCAGGCGACCGAGCGGGCTGCCATCGGGACCGGGGTCACGCCGCCCGGCCCGCGCTACCACCCGGCGCTGATCGCTCAGGCCTGGGCGACGCTGGAGGTGATGTATCCCGGGCGCCCCTACCTCGGGTTCGGCTCCGGCGAGGCGCTGAACGAGGCGCCACTCGGCCAGGGCTGGCCCCCGATCGGCGTGCAGATCGAGCGCATGGAGGAGGCGCTCGAGATGATTCGCGCCCTCTGGGACGGCAAGCGGCTGACGGAGCGAGGGAATCACTTCTCGACCGACGGCGCCTTCATCCACACGCTGCCTGAGGGCCGGCGCCCGCCGATCTACGTTTCCGCCTTCGGCCCGCAGGCGGCAAGGGTCGCCGGGCGGCTCGGCGACGGGCTCTGGACGCTTGCCGACCCCGAGGCGGTGCCCGAGATCCTCGACGCGTATCGCGGCGCGGCCGAGGACGCCGGTCGGAAGCCGGGCGAGATCGTCCTTCAGGCCGCGTTCTCCTGGGCGGGCGATGACGACACGGCGCTGGAAGGCGCACGGGTCTGGAAGGGCGCGCAGCCGAAGGAGTTCTACAGGGACGACTGGCACGACCCGAAGGCGATGTACGAGCACGGCGAGGAGCAGATGACGGATGACGCGCTCCGCGAGGCGATGATCATCTCCGCCGACCCTGCGGAGCACGTCGATCGGATCCGCGAGGTTGAAGAGCTTGGTGCGACCACGGTGGCCCTCATGAACAACTCGGGCGCCGATCCACACGCGGCGATCGACGTCTACCGTCGCGAGGTGCTGCCGAAGCTGGGCGCCGGCCCCGGCGCCACGAGTTAGGGCCGGCATGGATTCGGCCGCCGAGTTCGTGCCCGGTAGCCGCTCGCTGCCGACCCTGCGCCGCGCTGCCAAGGGCTGTCGTGGCTGCCCGCTCTGGAGGGACGCCACTCAGACCGTGTTCGGGTCGGGACCAAGGACGGCCGAGCTGATGCTGGTCGGCGAGCAGCCTGGTGATCGCGAGGACATCGAGGGCCGGCCCTTCGTCGGGCCGGCCGGCGACGTGCTCTCGCGCGCACTCGAGGAGGCGGAAATCCAGGCTGGCCACGTCTACCTGACCAACGCGGTCAAGCACTTCAAGTGGCGGGCACGCGGCAAGCGCCGCCTCCACCAGACTCCGCGAGCGGGCGAGGTGCGGGCCTGCAGGCCGTGGCTTCAAGCAGAGATCGAGGCGGTGAAGCCGCGCGGGCTTCTGGCCCTCGGGGCGACGGCGGCGAAGTCCCTCTTCGGACCGACGGTCCGAGTCACCCGCGACCGCGGTCAGCTCATCGAGTCGGAGCTGGCCCCGGTCTCGGCGCTGACGCTGCATCCCGCGGCGATCCTGAGGGTGCGCGACCACGACGAGCGCGAGGACGCCTTCGCAGGCTTGGTCGATGACCTCCGGCTCGTCGCCGAAGCCACGGGCTAGGGGTGCCAAGCGGAATGGCCGACTCCCCGACGAAGATCACCCCCTACCGCAATGGCCCGTATCTGGTGCGCGGGCCGTTCGTGATGGTCGATCAGGATGGCAACGAGCTCGAGGTCAGCCGGCGGGTGGTGGCCCTCTGCCGATGTGGCCGCTCCCAGAACCGCCCCTTCTGCGACGGGACTCACAAGGCGATCGGATTCCGAGCCGAGAGCGGCCTCCCCACGACTGCGTCGGATGCGTCGGATGAGTCGGATGCGTCGCTGACGGCTCCCGAGCCGAACCGACGGCGCAGCTGACGCATCGAAGTCGCCGCGTGGCTGAGGCGGGTCTCGCCGTACCGGGCTCCGCCCTTCA
>JAWVFM010000387.1:0-5248 GCA_033856015.1 Solirubrobacterales bacterium | reverse complement strand
CAAGCCGTCGCGTCAGGCGGTCTCGCGCTCGAGGTCCGCGACCTCGTCGGCCTTCTCGTCGGCCTTGTGCTCGGCGTGGGAGAGCTCGTCCTTCTTCTCGCCCTTCCGCTCCTCCTTCAGGCCCTCGCGGCGCAGATCGTCGTCGCTCGTGACGTCGCCAACCGCCTGCTTGGCCTTGCCGGTGATCTTGTCGGTGATTCCACTCATTTTGTCTCCTTGGGTTCGGGGTTGGTCTCCCCCAACTACCCGGCGAGACCGCGAGCTAACGCCGGCGCCGGTCATCTAGGTTGACCTCGTGCCCGCGCCGCTAATCGTCGTCACCCGCCGCCTGCCTCAGGCGGCGCTCGACATCCTCGAGCAAGCTGGAGACCTGTGGGTCTCGGCCGAGGAGCGGCAGCTCGAGCCCGTGGAGCTTCGCGACGCGGTGCGCGGCGCGACGGCGATCGTCACCCTGCTTCACGACGCGGTCGACGGGGATCTCCTGGATGCCGCGGGGCACTCTCTGCGCTGCGTGGCGAACGTCGCCGTGGGCTACGACAACATCGACCTTGGCGCCGCCCGCGAGCGTGGCGTGGTCGTCACCAACACTCCCGGAGTCCTGACCGAGGCGACGGCCGACCTGACGCTCGCCCTGCTGCTGGGGATCACCCGCCGTCTCGGCGAGGGCGAGCGGCTGATCCGGAGCGGGGCCGAGTGGAGCTGGGACCTCGAGTTCATGCTCGGCTCGAGCATCCAAGGACGCACGCTCGGCGTGGTCGGTCTCGGGGCGATCGGCACCGCGGTGGCGCGCCGGGCGCGGGCCTTCGGCATGCGGATCGCCTACGCGGGGCGCCACGATGCGCCGGCCGCCCTGGTCGCCGAGCTGGACGCCGAGCGGCTCGAGCTCGACGACCTGCTGGCGAGCGCCGACGTCGTCAGCCTTCATCTGCCGCTGACGGCGGAGACCCGCCACCTGATCGACGCCCGACGGCTGGCGCTCATGAAGCCGACAGCGGTCCTGGTCAACGCCGCACGTGGTCCAATCGTGGACGAGGAGGCTCTCGTCGCGGCGCTCTCCGCCAAGCGCATCGCCGGCGCCGGCCTCGACGTGTTCGAGCACGAGCCGGCTGTCCACCCGGGCCTCCGGGCCCTCGAGAACGTCCTCCTCCTGCCCCACCTGGGGTCCGCCACGGTCGAGACGCGCACCGCGATGGCGGTGCTGGCCGCGAGGAATGCGGCTGCTGTGGTGGGTGGAGAGCCGCCGCTGACGCCGGTCGACTGAGCGTCTCGGTCGTCAGCCCGCGGCGGCCTCCTCGAGGCGGTCGGCGAGGCGCCCCATGCCGAGCTCGCGCGCGGCCTTCGCGGCGCCGGCGTAGTCGGTGGGCCTGTCCTTCGGCAGCTTCAGACCGGCATCCCGGAGCGTGGCGATGTCCTTGAAGGCGAGCAGCTGGTCGCGGTCGTCCCGCAGCGCGCCGCGGATCCGCGGCGTCCCCTCGCGAAGGGCCGCGTCGATCACCGCCTCCAGCGAGCCATGGCGACGCAGCAGATCGGCCGCGGTCTTCTCGCCGATCCCCTTCGCGCCCGGGATGCCGTCGGACGGGTCGCCGCGCAGGGCGATGAAGTCGGGCACGAGCTCGGGGTCGATCCCATAGCGCTTGCGCACCGCGTCCGGTGTGACCTGCTCCGCTCCCTGTCCGCCCGTGCGCACGTAGAGCACCGTGACCAGCTCCGACGCGCACTGGAACATGTCGCGATCGCCGGTCAGGATCAGCGTGCGCCCACCGGCCTCGGACTCGAGGCGGGCGAAGGTCCCGAGGAGGTCGTCAGCCTCGAGCGATTGGTGGTCGGCGATCGTCCAGCCGAACGCGTCGAAGAAGCTCCGCGCGGTCCTGAACTGCGGCGCAAGCTCATCAGGGATCTCGGGCCGCTCAGCGTGGTAGCCGGCGTAGAGCTCGACCCGGTAGGTGGCTGCATCGGGGCCGAAGCACAGGGCCACCGCGCGCGGCTTGTGCTCGGCGACCTCCCGCAGGATCAGGTTGGCGGACCCGAGGAGGGCGTTGACGGGCTTGCCGTCGGAGCCCTTGATCTTGCTCGGCAGCGCGAAGAACGCGCGGTACAGGAGCGACGGCGTGTCGACAACGAGAAGCGGGGCATCCACGCCCCAACCGTAGCCGCCGGGTCAGGCGCGGTGGCTGCCCCAGCGATCGATGCCGAGGACGACGGCGTAGGCCGTGGCCGAGCCGAAGTGGAGGATCGCGTCCGCGTGGGCGTGGTCAAACGGGAAGAGCCCGGCCGGCCGCGAGTCCAGGAGCGCCCAGACCCCGGTGACGACGAGCGCGCCGATCGCCGCGTAGCTGAAGAGCACGGCCAGGTCGCGGCTCCGGGCGGCCACGAGACCGGGGCCGAAGAGCAGGAACCCCGAGAGCGCGTGCCAGCCGTTCATGTCCACTCCCAGGACGCGAACGCTGGTGGCTCCGGCTCCCGTTGTGAAGTCCGGGTTGGCGATCATCCCCGCCACGCTCCAGGCCAGGAGGACCAGCGAGACGACGAGGACCCCGCGCTGGACGAACGCCGGCCCGTCCGTCGCCTCCAGGTCGGACCCGGTGCGTCGCGTGCCGGCGGCCGAACCGCTCGCGCTCTTCGCTTCCATTCTCAGCTCCGATCTCGCCGTAGTAGCGGTGGTAGTGGTCGTGGTCCGTGATCTAGATAGATCGTTCTAGTGACTACTCTATCCTCTCCGCAGACATGACGTCGAGGAGGAGCTGATGGCAGCAGACACGCGGGATCGCATCGTGTTCGGGGCCGCGACGCTGATGCGCCGCCAGGGGTACACCGGCACGGGCATCAAGCAGATCGCGACGGAGGCGAGGGCGCCGTTCGGCTCGATCTACCACTTCTTCCCCGGCGGCAAGGACCAGCTGGCGGCCGAGGTCATCAGGCGCGGCGGCTACTTCTTCCAGGTGCTGGTCGAGAGCGTCTTCGACGCCGCCCCGGATCTCGTCACCGGGGTCCGCGACTGCTTCGAGGGCGCCGCGGAGACAGTGCGCGCGACGGACTATCAGGACGCATGCCCGATCGCCACGATCGCCCTCGAGGTCGCGAGCACCAACGAGCCGCTGCGCGAGGCGACCGCCGAGGTGTTCGAGACCTGGATCGCCGCGGCGGCCGACCGGTTCCGGAGCGCGGGCATCCCCGCCAAGGATGCAAGGGAGCTGGGCGCGGCGATGATCATGTCCCTCGAGGGGGCGTTTCTCCTCAGCCGGGCAACGCGCTCGACCAAGCCACTCGAGATCGCCGGGCGAGCGGCGGTCGCCCAGGCCGAGCTCGCGCTCGCCGCCGTCAGCGCCCGCTGAAGGTCAGGTCGACCGCGCGGCCGGTGTAGCGCTTGCGGCTCACAGCCCGAACTCCTTGCGCTGGTCCGCGGGGACGAGGTCCGCGTACTCCGGATGGGACTCGATGTAGCGGCGAACGAACGGGCAGAACGGGAGCACCGCGAGGCCCTGCTCGCGCGCGGAGTCCAGCGCGAACGAGACGAGCTGGCCGCCGAGGCCCTCCCCCTCGTGGCCCGGGTCGACCTCCGTATGGATGAAGGCGATGATCCCGTTCGCGTGGGAGCGCCGGTAGGCGGCAAGCCCGACGCGAACGCCGTCCAGAACGATCTCGAACTGCTGGCGTCCCGGGTTGTCGGTGACGGTGGCCGGCACCCGGCCGAGTCTAGACGGGGCCCGCTGTCGGGCGAGAGGGGCCGCGGCCGGCTCAGCCGTGGATGACGACGGGCGCGCCGAGCGGGAGCTTGGAGATCAGCGCCTCGAGGTCTGCCGTCGTGGCGTGGATGCAGCCGTCGGAGATCGCGCCGCCCACCGCGTTGTCGGGGCTGCCGTGGATGGCGATCTGGTCGCCCCCGGTCCAGCCGGCGGGAAGGTTGGGCTGATGGGCCGAGAGGGCCAGGGCGCAGCAGCCGTAGACGGGGCTGAGGCCACTCTGGATCTCGTCGGTGATCGAAAAGCGTCCGGTGGGCGTCGGGGAAGTCGAGCGGCCGATCGCGACGGTGAAAGAGCGGGCGATGTGGTCGCCGTGCAGGAGCTCGGCGCGCTGCTTGGAGAGGTCGACCTCGACGGACCAGGGAGTCGTGCCCGTGCCGACCGAGCTCGAGTCGAGCTTGATCCAGCCGAGCTGGCCGTTCTCGAGGGCCCTGGTCGAGACGCCGACCCAGGCGCCGCGGCGCTCGATGACGGAGAAGGTGGAGACGGCGCCGAACTCGTCGGTGGCGCCGATCGTGGCGACCACGGAGCCGCCGGGCGAGCTGTGGATGTCGACGCTCTGGCCGCTCTTCACCCAGAGGAGCTGGTGATGGAGCGCTGCCCGGGCGCGCGCCTGGCGTGCGGCGACGGCGGCCTTGTGCTGGGCGACGGCGGCCCGATGGCGCCTCGCAACCGCAGCCGCGTGACGGCTGGCCTGGCGCGCGGCGGCAAGATCTGAAGCGGTGGGGAGCGGGTAGCTCGCGGCGGTCGCGGCCTGCGCGGGCTGGGGCGAAAGGAGCGAGCGCGCGGCTGTGGACCAGAGGGTGAGGAGCAGCACGGCGATGGCCGTGACGAGGATCGGAGTGCGTACCCGGAGGGTTCCCATACACCTCCGGTCGGGACGTCGCGCATTCCGCTCGAACCGCCCCGAATCGCCTGGACGGATGTTCTAGACGGGTATGGACGGATGTTCGAGGCCCAGGCGTCCCGGCGAGGCTAGGCGCGGAGCTTGTAGCCGGTGCTGAACAGGCGCAGGTTGACCGCGAAGAGGGCGGCCGTGGCGAGCGTCAGGAAGAGGAGGGACAGCCCCACGCTGGCTTCCGAGTAGCCGAGGAACCCGTAGCGGACGAGGCCGATCATGTAGTAGACGGGGTTGAAGTGGGTCAGGGTGCTGAACGGCTCCGGGAGGAGCGCGGCCGAGTAGAAGACGCCGCCCAGGAAGATCAGCGGCTGGAGGATGAACGTCTGCGCGATCGCGACGTCGTCGAACTGCTCGGCCCGGACTCCGATCAGCACCCCGAGCTGGGCGAAGAAGAAGCCGACGAGGAAGAGCGACGGCAGCAGGATCAGCACGTGGTCGACCGGGATGTCGATCAGCAGCGACGCGGTCGCGAACGTCAGCGTCGCGACGATCATCCCGCGCAGGAAGCCGCCGAGCGTGAACGCGAGGACGAGCTCGAGCGGCGAGGCCGGCGACGAGAGCTGGTCGTCGATCGCGCGCTGGACCTTCTGCTGGAGGATCGAGGAGG
>JAWVFM010000386.1:0-3618 GCA_033856015.1 Solirubrobacterales bacterium | reverse complement strand
AGCGTCAACCAGGCACAGGCCCAGGATAGGACCGGCAGCCCGCCTCGTCAACAAGGCTCACCCCGCGCCGATGGTCGTCAGCCAGGCTCCCGAGAGCGCCGGAGCACGCCCCGCGAAGCCGACGCCGCGAACCGAGCGCTCGAGCGCCGTGAAGCCCGTGGTCCCGTGCCCTCTGACGCTGATCAGCGGGTCGCGGGCAAGGCTCGCCGCGAGCGTGCTCGTGAGGGCGGTCGCGATCTGGGCTTGGCCCGTGCGCACGAGCTTGGCCCGAGCCGCCGCGCCGGGCACGTAGTCGAGCTCGACCGTGTCGAGGGCCGGGCCGAGGCGGCGCCCGGTCCCCCACCAGCTCGCGTTGCGGGCGATCACGACCTGGCCGGCAGAGCGCTGGCGAAGCTCGAACGGCCCGCTGCCCGCACGCCCGCCGCCGGGCCCACCCGCCGAGGCGAGGGCGTTCGGGGAGACCAGGCCGAGTCGGGGCGATGCGAGCCGAGCGCGGAAACGCGGATCGCTTCGGTCGAGGAAGAATCGGACGAGGTCCGGACGGGGCGAGTCAGCCGCGGTGAGGCCGGGCAGGAGCGCGCGGCCCGCGGGCGTCGCTCGCCACCGCACCGCATTCGCCAGGACTGCGGCGGCATCGAGCCGGCTGCCGTCCTGGAACTTGATCCCGGGCCGCAGGCGAACGCGCCAGATCTCGGCATTGCTCGACCCGCGCACCGAGCGAGCCGGCCCGGCGACGCGGCGAAGGTCGTCATACGGCCCGGTGAGGGTCTCGGCCAGCGGCTCGTAGAGCTGGCGCGCCAGGAGCTCCTGACTCGAGGTCGCTGCGAGGAGCGGGTCGAGCGTGCCGGGACGCCCAGGCAGGGCAATGACGAGCGTTCCGGACGGCGCCGGCAAGGCTCCCGCGGCTCCGACGGGCCCGCTGACCGAGCTTCCGCAACCGGCCGGCGCGAGCGTCGCGGCGATCGCGACGGACAACGTGAGCCGCAGCCCGCGCAGCGTCACGCCGGCAAGCCTCTAGAGCTTCGCGAGGACGATCGTGTTGACGACGAAGAGCACCGCGAAGAAGACGGTCCAGCGGTCGAGGTTTCGCTCCACCAGGGAGCCGCCGCCGAAGGAGCTGCCGCTCTGACCGATGCCGAACGCGCCTGAAAGCCCCGCGTCCTTGCCGGAATGCAGGAGGACGAGGAAGATCAGCACGATCGCGATGATCACCTGAACGGTGTCAAGCACTGCCGTCATTCGGCGGCCAGTTTAGACATCAGGAGGCCGTCCGTCGCACGTCGGCCTCGGCGCGATCGAGCTCCTCGAGAATCGCCACCGCCTCGCCGCGCAGGTCGGCGTCGAGCTTCGCGAAATCCGCGTCGCCGAGCTTGCCGGAGGCGTGGTCGAGCTGCGCGTCGCGAATCTCGCGGTACTTCGCCTCCTTGCGGAGCTGGAGATCGGTCACGTGCGCCGTTGCCGAGTCGGAGACCTCCGGCTGTCGCGGGCGCCGCAGCGGGCCCGTCACGAACCAGACGATCGCGACGATCACCGCCGCGAGGAGGACGTACTGCATGGCCTGAAGGCTATTCGCGCGCCGCGGGTAGGCAAGTGCGCGCCGCGGGTAGGGTTCGGGGCATGGCCGAATCCGAGCCCACGAGACCGGTGCGCCGGCCCGCGAGGGCGGTCCACATCGACGACATCGAGGGGATGCCCGGGCCCAACACGCTGACCTGGCACCCGGTGCGGATGACGCTTGGGATCCGCGCGTTCGGGACCAACGCGTACACGGCCAAGGAGCCCGGCCTCGATGTGGTCGAGCCCCACACCGAGAACCCGGTCCTCGCGCACGAGGAGCTCTATTTCGTCGCCCGTGGCAGGGCGACGTTCACGGTCGATGGCGAGGAGATCGACGCGCCCGCGGGCACCTACGTGTTCGTGCCGGATCCGGCGTCGCACCGTCACGCGGTCGCCGCCGAGGCCGACACCACCGTCCTGAGCTTCGGCGGGCCGCCGACCTTCGTGCCATCCGCCTGGGAGTGGGCGTTCAGGGCGGCCGCGACTCGAGGGGACGATCCAGCCGGGGCCCGGGCGATCCTGGACGAAGGGCTTGCGGAGCATCCGGAGAGCGCCGGCGTTCGCTATGAGCTGGCGTGCTGGGAGGCGACCCAGGGCGATCGCGCCGCGGCCCTCGGGCACCTGGCCAAGGCCATCGAGCTCGATTCGAGCGTCCGCGACTACGCGGCGGGCGACGAGGACTTCGCATCGCTGCGCGACGACGCGGAGTTCCGGGAGCTCCTGACGCCCTAAGCGCCCTCGAGCTCGCGGGCCAGGCGCGCGGCGTACACGTCGGAGACGCGCCGGCGGCGCGCTTCCGGCGCGGGCCAGATGGCGATCAGGGCCCCCATCAGCGCGATCGCCCCGCCGATCCAGATCCAGATCACGAGCGGGTTCACGTTGACGCGAAAGTCGGCGGGCGGCGTGTGGTGCATGTAGTAGCTTGCGACGGCCTCGATGCCGAGGCCCTGCGCGTCGGCGTACTCGGCGGCCGAGTTCGGGTCGTTCGGCGCGAGGCGCCGGCGCAGGGCTAGCAGCCGCTTGTCCGTGCCGCTGATCACGTTGGAAAGGGGCGCGAGGTCAGGCTGCATCGCCGTCCAGATGTCGCCGGAGGCCTCGGTCCGCCGACCGACCTCGGAGGTGGCCTCGCCCTCGAAGAAGCCTCGGATCGGTCCCGTCCCGGTTGCGACCGTCGACGCCGCGTAGTAGTTGCGCGACGGGGCGAGGGTGGTGACGTGCTTGCCGTCCTTGGCGACGTTGAGGATGGCGCCCAGCGTGAGGCGGTTCTGGGTCCGGTCGATCGCCTGGGTCGGGTGGAGGTACTTCACCTCGTAGCTGCCGACCTTCGCGCTCTGCCCCGGCCGCAGGCGAAGGTCGCGGCTGGTCTGGAAGCTCGAGGACGCGGCCACGGCGATCAGCAGCACCGCGAAGCCGGAGTGCACGACGTAGCCGCCGTAGCGACGGCGGTTGCGCCCGACGATCGTTGCGAGCGCGGAGGGGAACGAGCCCCCGCTGAGCTCCCGCTGCGCGGAGGCGCCGCGCCAGAACTCCTGCGCCAGCGCGGCGAGGGCGAAGGCGGCGAAGGCGAACATGACCAGCGCGAACGGGTGCGAGCCGGCGTCGGTCACGGCCACCAGCAGCAGCGCCACGCCCACCGCGACCGCCGCGGGCCGCGCGACGAGCCCGGCGAGTGAGGCCGCGGTGATCTTGCGCCACGCGAACAGCGGCCCGATCCCGGTGAAGACCACGAGCAGGATCGCGATCGGCGCGGTGTAGCGGTCGAACCACGGGCCCGCGAGCGAGGACTTGGTGCCGGTGAAGAACTCCGAGATGAGCGGGAAGAAGGTCCCCCAGAAGATCACCACGCAGAGGCTGACCAGGAGGAAGTTGTTGACGTGGAAGATGGACTCGCGCGAGAGCAGCGAGTCGAGCCGCTTCTCGGAGCGCAGGTCGTCGAGCCGGCTCACGATGAGCAGCGCCGAGCCGACGATGACGACCGCGATCAGCGCCAGGAGCGGCGCGCCCACCGTGGAGGCACCGAAGGCGTGGATCGAGTCGAGGATGCCGGAGCGCACGAGGAAC
>JAWVFM010000385.1:0-11942 GCA_033856015.1 Solirubrobacterales bacterium | reverse complement strand
AGCTCGATGCCGAGCCGCTCGGCCACCACGGCCATCGAGCCGTGGAGCTCCGGCGTGAACCCGCGCGAGACGCAGCCGGGCCAGTAGGCCAGCTTCATGAGGCCGCTCCCGGAGTCGCCGCGGCTTCCTGCTTGGCGTCGGCGGGCGCATCCTCGTCCCCGTCCTCGCCGACGATGTAGAGGTTCAGCTCGGTGCGGTGCTCCTCGGCGTGAGAGTAGATCCGCTTGACGTGGCCCTGGGCGTCGCCGGGAAGCTTCTCGTGGACGCCCGGGATGAGCTTCTTCAGGGAGCGCATCTTGCCCGTCCGGATGCCGCGGATCGCGGTGGGCAGGGAGCCCAGCAGGCCCTTCATGGCCGCGCGGGTGGGCTTCAGCTTGCCCATGATCCCCTCGGCGTAGGACTCCTGGAGCAGCAACGACTCGTCCAGCGTGCCCTTGCGCTCGATGATCTTCACGAAGGCCGCCTCGTGGCGGCGGCCGTTGTTGACGTCGTCGATGTCCTCGTCGTGCCCGGCAAGGCGGCGCAGGCGCATGATCTGGTCCATCGGGGCAACGCCCTTCGGGCAGGCGTCGATGCACGAGAAGCAGTGGGTGCAGTCGTAGATCCCCTGCGGGTCCTGGGCCAGGTCGTAGAGGCGCTCGCGCGTCTGGGCGTCGCGCGGGTCGCCGACGAAGCGGTAGGCCTTGGCGAGCGCCGCGGGGCCGATGAAGCCCGGATCGGCCTCCATCGAGAGGCACGCGGAGACGCATGCCCCGCACTGGATGCAGGCCATGCTCTGGGTCACGTCGATCATCGACTCGGCGGGGACGACGTACTCGCGCTCGGGGGGATCGCCGTCGGGCAGAAGCCAGGGAGTGACGCGGCGGATCTTGGTCCAGTGGGTGGACTCCATGTCCGTGACCAGGTCCTTGATCACGGGCATGTTGCCCATCGGCTCGACGATGATCGGCTGATGCTCGAGCTCCTGCAGGGGCCTGGGGTCCGAGCCGCGGGGCGAGACGGGATCGCCCTGGACGACGCCGGCGCGGCGGTCGGCCTCGTTCTGAGCGTCCTGGATCTTCGTCTTGCAGGCGAGCGTCGACTGGCCGTTGACCTTCACGCCGCAGGAGCCGCAGATTGCCGCGCGGCATGAGCAGCGGACCGCCAGGGAGCCGTCCTGGTCCGAGCGGGCCTGGAGCAGGGCGTCGAGAACGGACAGCGACTCCTCGAGCTCGACGTCGAAGTCCTCCCAGTACGGCCCGTCGCCGGTGTCCGGCTTGAACCGCCGAACCTTTATGACGTAGTCAGCCAAGGCACCGCACCCTAGTAAGTCCGCTCCATTGGCTCCCAGTCGGTGATCGTGACCTCGGAGTAGCCGATCTTGGGCTCGTCGCCGTTCGCGGCGAGGGTGATGTGCTTGAGCCACTCCTCGTCGTTGCGCTCCGGGAAGTCCGTCCGGTACTGCGCGCCGCGGCTCTCGGCGCGATGCAGCGCCCCGACGCAGGTGCACTCGGCGTTCTCCAGCATGAACTCGAGCTCGATCGCGCCGAGCACGTCCTGGTTGAAGACCTCGCTGCGGTCGTCGATGTACGCCGTCTTCGCCTCCTCCTTGAGGCGGCGGATCGTGTCGAGCGCCGCCTGGATGCCCTCGGCCTCGCGGAAGACGCCGACGTAGCGGTCCATCGCAACGCTCATCTCGTGGCGGATCTCGGAGACCCGCCGGCCCGAGCCGCGCTCGCGGGCGACGATGTCATCGATCGCGCGGCGCTGGTCGGAGAGGACGGACTGCGCCGGGCGCCCATGCCCCATGTGCTTGGCGCGCCGAGCCCCGTCCTCGCCCGAGCGACGGCCGAAGATCAGGGTGTCGAGGAGGGAGTTCGCGCCGAGGCGGTTGCCGCCGTGGACGGAGACGCACGCGACCTCGCCGGCTGCGTACAGGCCGGCGACCGAGGTGCGGCCGTGGACGTCGGTCTTGACGCCGCCCATCATGTAGTGGTTGCCGGGCTTGATGTGGATCGGCTCGCGGGTGATGTCGACGCCGGCGAAGTCGCGGCCGACGAGGACGATCTCCCGCAGCGCCTCGTGGATCCGCTTGCGCGGCACCACGGTGACGTCGAGGGCGACCGTCCCGTCCGGGAAGCCCCGGCCCTCGTCGATCTCCGTCTGCTCGGCGCGGGAGACGACGTCGCGCGAGGCGAGCTCCATCTTGTTCGGCGCGTAGCGCTCCATGAAACGCTCGCCCTTCGCGTTCAGCAGGTGGGCGCCCTCGCCGCGCGCGCCCTCGGTGATCAGGAAGCCCTTGCGCGCGAGCGTCGTGGGGTGGTACTGGACCATCTCCATGTCCATCAGCTCGGCGCCGGCGCGGTAGGCCATCGCGATGCCGTCGCCGGTGCAGATCAGGGCGTTAGTGGTGGGCCGCCAGATCTGGCCGTTGCCGCCCGTGGCGAGGATGACCGACTTCGCCTCGAAGAGGTCCATGGAGCCGTCGCGGATGTTGCGGACGACCACCCCGGTGCACTCGCCGTCATCGCCGATCGCGAGCCCGGTCGTGAACCACTCCTCGTAGCGTGAGATCGCGGCCGAGTGCTTCATCAGCTGCTCGTAGAGCACGTGCATGATCGCCTGACCCGTGATGTCGGCGACGTAGAACGTGCGGGCCTTCGAGGCGCCGCCGAAGGCTCGTGTGCCCAGGTGGCCTGTCTCGTCGCGGTGGAAGGTCACGCCGAGGTGCTCGAGGTGCAGGACCTCGTCCGGCGCCTCGCGGCACATGATCTCGACCGCGTCCTGGTCGGCGAGGTAGTCCGAGCCCTTGATCGTGTCGAAGGCATGGGATTCCCACGAGTCGTCGGCGGCGAGCGCGGCGTTGATCCCGCCCTGCGCGGCGTTCGAGTGTGAGCGCACCGGATGGACCTTCGAGACGATGCCGACCGACACCCCCGCCTCTGCGGCCGCAAGGGCGGCACGCTGGCCGGCGAGGCCGGCTCCAATAACCAGTACGTCGTGGCGGGGCATCGGCGGCGCGGGATTCTATGGGAGCACCGGCCGGCGGCGCGACTCCCTGAATTTGGGCCGAGTTCGCGCCTGGCCTGGGCGAATCGGCCGCTTTCGTGCAATTCGCCTCAAGCCGAGCGGGCCCTGAGCCGAAATACGGGGCATGGAGAGAGAGCGCTCTCAGTGCGAGGTTGTCTCGCGGCGCCACAATTGCGATGGGTGAGGCGTCCCCCAAGAACGTGCACCCCACGGTCCTGGCGGAGGAGCTCCGGCGTGAGCGCCTCCTGGACCTCGAGGAGCGCATGGCTCCATACCGCCGCCGCGCCTTCGCGGTGCTCGGGGCGTCGCTGATCCTCGCCGGCCCCTGGGAGGGCTGGTGGTGGGTCATCCCCTTGACTGCCGCGCTTGCTGCGTTCGCCGTGGTCGATCGCCGGATTGCCAACAGCGGCCACCCCGACCGTTGGATGGCCGCCGGCTGGGCCGTGTCACCGCTCATGATCGCAATCAGCGTGGCGCTGACCGGCGCCAACTCCAGCCCCGCCGTCGGGTGGTTCGCGCTGCCGGTGATCACCCTCGGCATGCGTTTCGAGCGGCGCGGCATCGTCATCGGCGCCGGCTACATCGGAGCCCTCCTGATCGGCTCGCTTTACGCGTCGGATCCGAGCGCCTTCCTTCACGACCCGATGCCGCTCATCTTCACGGCGGGCCTGACCGGTGCGGCCCTGATGCTCTCGAGCGCGGTCGTGCAGTCGGACCGGGAGCACCGGACGAGCTCGATCATGGACCCGCTGACCGGGCTCCTCAACCGCGCCGCCCTGGCGCAGAAGATCGACGACCTCATCCCGGCGGCCAACAGCCCTCGCTCGCTCGGCCTCCTGATCGCCGACCTCGACCACTTCAAGAGCATCAACGACGAGCACGGGCACGCCACGGGCGACGCCGTCCTGCGCGACGTCGCGTATGCGCTCGCGGGCTCGCTGCGGTCCTTCGACCTCGCCTACAGGATCGGCGGCGAGGAGTTCCTCGTCCTGCTCCCGGACGCCGACGAGCGGGGCGTGGAGCAGGTGGCCGAACGGCTCCGCCAGGAGGTGCGCGGCTGCTCGAAGCCACACCTGAGCATCTCGATGAGCGTCGGCGGCGTGAGCGGCGTTTGGGACGGCGCCAACTTCGACGCCCTGAGCGCCGCGGCGGACAGGGCGCTCTACGAGGCCAAGCGCCGCGGTCGCGACCAGGTGGTCATGGCCGGCGACGCCCCCGAGCCGGTCGGCGAGCGCAGGCAGCCCGCTCCGGTCGCCGCCGTCCAGCCCGCCTGACCCGCGCTACTGGGCCTGCTGCGTGCCGCGGCGCCGGCGGAGCTTCTCGATCATCGCCTGGCGGTACTCGCCGTTCAGCTCGCCGATGACCTTGATCGAGATGTCCTGCGGGCAGACCGCCTGGCACTCGCCGGTGTTGGTGCAGCCGCCGAAGCCCTCGTCGTCCATCTGGCGGACCATCGAGCGCACCCTGTGGAAGCGCTCCGGCTGGCCCTGCGGAAGGAGGTTCAGGTGGGTCACCTTGGCGCCGGTGAAGAGCATCGCGGAGCCGTTCGGGCACGCGGCCACGCAGGCCCCGCAGCCGATGCAGATCGACGCGTCCATGGCGCTCTGCTGGATCTCCGGGTGGATCGGGACCGAGTTCGGCTCGGGTTTTGGCCCGGCTCCGACCGAGATGTAGCCGCCGGCCTGCTGGATGCGGTCGAACGCGGACCGGTCCACGATCAGGTCGCGAACGACCGGAAAGGCGCTCGAGCGGAAGGGCTCGATGCGGATCGTCTGGCCGTCGGTGAAGTCGCGCATGTAGATCTGGCAGGTGGTCACCTGGTGCGGCCCGTGCGGCATGCCGTCGACGACGAGCGAGCATGAGCCGCAGATGCCCTCCCGGCAGTCGGAGTCGAAGGCGATCGCGCGCTCCCCGGCGTGGATCAGGCTGTCGTTCAGGACGTCCAGCATCTCCAGGAGCGACGCCTCGGGATCGATGCCGGTCACCTCGTGAGCCTCGAAGCGACCCTCTGCGCCAGGCCCGTCCTGATGCCAGATCTCGAGCTGGAAGTTCACTTGTAGCTCCGTTGCACCGGCTTCACCTCGGCGAACTCGAGCTCCTCCTTGTGGAGCCGCGGCTCGGAGTCCTCGCCGGTGTGCTCCCAGATCGCCGTGTGGGCGAAGCGCGCATCGTCGCGGAGCGCCTCACCGTCCTCCGTCTGGTGCTCCTCGCGCAGGTGGCAGCCGCAGGACTCGTCGCGCTCGATTGCGTCGCGGCACATCAGCTCGGAGAACTCGAGGAAGTCGGCGACTCGGCCGGCGTACTCCAGCGTCTGGTTGAGCTCCTGCCCGGTTCCGTCGACCCGCAGGTCGCGCCAGAACTCGGCGCGGATCTCGCGGATCCCCGTGATCGCCTCCTCGAGGCCCTTGGCGGTCCGGGAGATGCCGCAGCGGTCGATCATCAGGTGGCCGAGCTCGCGGTGGAAGATCGTCGGCGAGGTGGAGCCGCCCACCGACATCAGCCGGTCGAGCCGGTCCGACACCCGCGCCGCGGTCTCCGCGAAGGCCGGGTGGTCGGTGCCGACGTGGTCGCCCAGGCCACCGAGGTAGTGGGTGACCGTGTGGGGGGCGACGAAGTAGCCGTCGGCCAGGCACTGCATCATCGCGCTGGCCCCGAGCCGGTTGGCGCCGTGATCGGAGAAGTTCGCCTCGCCGATGGCGAAGAGCCCTGGAATCGTGGTCTGGAGCTCGTAGTCCACCCACAGGCCGCCCATCGAGTAGTGGGGGGCGGGGTAGATCCGCATAGGGACCTCCCAGGGGCTCTCGCCGGTGATCCGCTCGTACAGCTCGAAGAGGTTGCCGTAGCGCTGCTCGATCTGCTCGGCCCCGCGCTCGGCGATCGCGTCGCGGAAGTCGAGGTAGACGCCGCGGCCGGTGGACCCGATGCCGAGGCCGTCGTCGCAGACGTGCTTGGCCGCTCGCGAGGCCACGTCGCGCGGGACGAGGTTGCCGAAGCGCGGATAGCGCTCCTCGAGGTAGTAGTAGCGCTCGTCCTCGGGAATCGAGCCGGGCGCGCGGTTGTCGCCCTCCTTGCGCGGGACCCAGATGCGGCCGTCGTTTCGAAGCGACTCGCTCATCAGCGTGAGCTTCGACTGGTACTCGCCCGACTGCGGGATGCAGGTGGGGTGGATCTGCGTGAAGCACGGGTTGGCGAACGCGGCTCCGCGCTTGTGCGCTCGCCAGACGGCGGTGACGTTGCAGCCCATCGCGTTCGTGGAGAGGAAGTAGACGTTGCAGTAGCCGCCGGTTGCCAGCACGACGGCGTCCGCCGCGTGCTGCTCGAGCTCGCCGGTGACGAGGTTGCGGGCGATGATCCCCCGAGCCGCGCCGTCGACCATGACGAGATCCAGGAACTCGTGGCGCGCGTGCATGCGCGCACGTCCCTCGTTGATCTGGTTCTGAAGCGCGGAGTAGGCGCCGAGCAGCAGCTGCTGGCCCGTCTGCCCGCGGCAGTAGAAGGTGCGCTCGACGAGGACGCCGCCGAACGAACGGGTGGCGAGGACGCCTCCGTACTCGCGGTTGAACGGCACGCCCTGGGCGACCGCCTGGTCGATGATGTTGGTGGAGAGCTCGGCGAGGCGCCACACGTTGGCCTCGCGGGCGCGGAAGTCGCCGCCCTTCATGGTGTCGGCGAACAGGCGGTGCACGGAGTCGCCCTCGTTGGCGTAGTCCTTGGTGGCGTTGATGCCGCCCTGGGCGGCGATCGAGTGGGCGCGCCGCGCGCTGTCCTGGAAGCAGAACGCGTCGACGATGTAGCCGGCGCCGGCGAGGGTGGCGGCGGCGCTCGAGCCGGCGAGGCCCGTGCCGACGACGATCACCCGGTACTCGTGGCGCTGGCGCGGGCCGACCAGCCGGTGGCCGTCGAGCCAGTGGTGCCACTTCTGCGGCAGCTCGCCCTCGGGGATCTTCGCGTCGAGGTTCAGGCTCATCGTTGTGCAACCACCTGGTTCGAGGGGGGGTCGGGCAGGATGCCCGTGAAGAAGCAGATCGGCACCGCAGCGAAACCGACGGTGACGGCCAACGCCAGCCAGGTTGCGAATCGCCGGAAGGTCGGGTTTCGGTTCGGCTTGTCCCAGCCGGCCGTCTGCGTGACGCTCCAGACCGCGTGGCGAAGGTGCATCCCGAGGAGCAGGACCGCGCCGACGTAGAGGACGACGAAGTACCACTTGTCGAACGCGGCGTGGAGGTTCGCGTAGACCGTCCCCTCGTAGACCGGCGTGATCTGGATCGTCCGGGTCGTGAACTGGAGGATGTGGAAGACGATGAAGGCGAGCAGGAGCACGCCGGTGAGGAGCATCGTCCGCGACGAGAGCGAACGCTGGACCACCGGCGCCGCGTAGCCGGCCGGGCGCGCTGCGCGGTTGCGCTTGGCGAGCTGGGCGACCGCGGCGACGTGGAGAACGAGCGCGGCGATCAGGATCAGCCTGACCAGCCAGAGGATGCCGTCGCGCGGGACGACCGGCGAGCCGACGGTCCGCAGGAAGCGCGCGTAGTCGTCGATCGCGGCGCCGGAGCTGCCGTCGCCCTGGAACGCCTTGAGGTTGCCGAGGACGTGGAGGACGACGTAGATGACGAGGATCGAGCCGGTGATTGCGACGATGACCTTCTTGCCGACCGTCGATTCCCAGATCTCCCGGAGCCAGCGACCGCGTGGCACCTGGCCTTCATGTGCAGCCCCGTCGCTCGTCCCCTTCGGCACGCGCCGATTCTATTTGCAGCAGGCGGCCGGTTTGCGCAGCGGCTAGGCGGTGGGGGTGAGCGCGGTGCGCAGCGCGCGGCCGACCTGCTCGGCCGTGACCACGCCGCGCAGGCGTCCGTCGGCGTCCACGGCGGCGAGCGCTCCGACGCGGCGGAGGTTCTCGTTGCCGAGGAGCGTCTCGAGCGGCGCGTCGAAGCTGACCTGGAGCAGCGCTTCGGACCCGGCCTCGACGACGTCGCTCACCGTGGACGCGGAGCGGCTGACCTCGGGGACCGCATCGGCCGCGTCGCGGTCGAGGAGGCCGCGGAAGCGGTGGGCCGCGTCGACCACGAAGAACCACGGCCAGCGGTAGCGCAGGAAGTACTCGTCGAGCGCGCGCTCGACCGACACGTGCTCGGGGATCGCGACCGGGTCCGTGTCCATGACGTCCGCGACGCGGATGCCCTCGATTCGCGTCGCGAACTCGGTCTGGGCGATCGCCGCCCGGGCGGACTGCCCGATCATCCAGCCGATCACCGCCAGCCAGATGCCCCCGAAGGCGTTACCGCGCAGGGCGATCAGCAGGCCGATGGCGATGAAGCCGTAGGAGAGCCAGGACCCGATGGTGGCGGCCGCCCGGGTTCCGCGGTTGCGATCGCCCGTGATGCGCCACGCGATTGCCCGGGCGATGCGCCCGCCGTCGAGCGGAAAGGCGGGAATCAGGTTCAGGACGAAGAGCAGGACGCTGATGTTGCCGAGCCAGGCGACGACGACGAGTGGGCCGGACGGGTTGGCGACCTCCTTGAGCCACACCGCATCCAGGAACCGGTGCGAGCCCGCCGCCGCGATGCCTCCGAAGATGCAGAGGACGGCGATGACGAGCGTGACCAGCGGTCCGGCCGCGGCGACCTTGAACTCGGTCCCCGGCGAGTCCGAGTCGCGGTCCATCCGCGCGAGCCCGCCGAACATCCAGAGCGTGATCTCGCTGATGCCGATGCCGTGGCGCATCGCGACGAAGGCGTGGCCGAGCTCGTGGAGGACGACCGACGCGAAGAAGGCGAAGGCGCTGATGACGGCGAGCAGGTAGGCCTCGCCCTGGCGGTCCGGGGGCAGGTAGGTCTTGTAGACCCCGGAGAGCCAGAAGATCGCCAAAAACAGGACGATGAACCAGGAATAGTCCACGCCGATCCTGATTCCCTTGATGCGAAACAGGGTGACGGTACCTCGGGCAGCCATGCCCAGATCGTAGACGTCGGCCGGCGCCCGGCCGGGGTGTGCGGGCGTGTAGCGTTCTGCGCTCCGATGGCCGAGACGCAGACCAACGAGGACGCCACCTCGCTTCACAGCGCTCCGGAGGCCGCCTGGCATCGGGAGCTGATCGATGCCCTGTGCGCCTTCGAGCGCGAGAGCGGCTCCTCCGGTGAGCGTGCCGCGGCCGGCTGGCTGACCGAGCGGCTCGCCGAGCACGGCGTCAGCGCCACGATCGACGAGGAGCCGCTTCACAACACCTATTGGTGGCCACTGGGGCTTACCGCCGGCGCCGGAGTCCGGGCGGGAATGCTCGCCCTTCGGGGGCGCCGGTTGACCGCGATGGCCCTGGGCGCCGGCGCGTTTGCGGCCGCCGTGGACGACCTGCCGCCCCGAAGCCGGCGCTTCCGTGGCCTCCTGCCGAAGCGCCAGGCCACCAACGTCGTCGCCACCCTCGGCCCCGAGGACGCGGAGCGCACTGTCGTCGTGGTCGCCCACCACGACGCGGCGCACTCGGGCCTCGTCTTCAGCCCGTTCATCCCGAACAAGCTCAACGAGATCAACCCCAAGTTCTTCGAGGTCAACAACACGAGCCCGCCGCTCATGTGGCCCGTCGTCGGCGCCCCCCTCGTGCCGGCGCTGGGCGCGCTGTTCGGCAGCCGCGCCCTCGTCAAGGCCGGGATGGGCCTGTCTGCCGCCGTCGTGGCGGCGCTGGCGGACATCGGCCTGCGCGACGTCGTCCCGGGCGCGAACGACAACGGGACGGGCGTGGTCACACTCATCGCGCTGGCCAAGGCCCTGGCCGAGGCGCCGACAGACAGCGTCCGTGTGATGCTCGTCTCCACGTCCGAGGAGGGCCTGTGCGAGGGCATGAGCGCGTTCGCCGCCCGCCACTTTCCGGAGCTGCCGCCGGAGCGGACCTTCGTGCTCTCGATCGACACCGTCGGCTCCCCGCACCTCCTCTTCCTGCGCGGCGAGGGGATGCTCGGCATGAACGAGTATCCGGCCGAGGCCCTGGCCCTCTGCGACGGCGTCGCCGAGGAGCTCGGCATCTACCTCATGCCGGATCTGCGCCTGCGCAACGCCACCGACGGCGTCATCGCGCTCGACGCCGGCTACCAGTGCGCGGCCATGTGCTCGGTGACGGACCTGAAGCAGCCGTCCAACTACCACTGGCCCACCGACACCCCCGAGAACGTGAACTACGACACGCTCGCCGACGCCTGCCGCCTGGTCGAGGCGATCGTCCGTCGGCTGGACGACCGCTGGCTGTAGTCGTAGCTAGGTCAGCGTTTCGATTGGTGGGGGAGTCCGGAGGGTCTGGAGGACCGTGCAGTAACGCTCGGTCTTCTCAATCAGCGAGGCGAGCTGGTCCTCACTCGCTCCCGGTGCATCGACTTCGAAGCGGACCCTGATCGCATCGAAGCCGACGTTCGCCTCGCGCGAGACGCCGAGCGTGCCGCGCAGATCGAGATCACCCTCGACGGTTACGCCAATCGCCTCGGTCTCGATTCCCATGGCGCTTGCGACCATCTGACAGGTCACCTGCGCGCACGCGGCAAGCGCCCCGAGGAGGAGATCGCCGGAGCACGCCGCTGTTCCCGGCCCGCCGACGCCCACGTGCGCCTCGGCCTCCTGGATCGCGCGCCCGAGGTCGACCGAGCACGCGACGGGCTGGTCGCCCTCGCTTCCGCGCGCAGTCAGCGTGACCAACGCCGCGTCCGGCTCGGCCCGGTAGCGATCCTTGATCGGCGCCTGCTTCTCTCTCAGATTCATTCTGTACTCCTATGCCGGGTCGGCGAACTTCGCCGGCTCCTTGGTCATCGCCGCGGTGACCGCCGCGATCTGGTTCGGCGAGCCCAGGAGCTTCCGCTGGAGCTCCTCCTCGAGCTCGAGCGACCGCTCGACGGTGGAGTTGTAGGCGCTGTTCAGCAGGCGCTTGCCGTGGCGGATCGCGTTCGGAGACTTGGAGGCGATCTCCTCCGCCAGCTCCATGGCGGCCGCGTGCGGGTCGTCGGCCAGGTGGGTGACGAGGCCGAGCTCCTTCGCTTCGTCCGCCCCGACGATGCGGCCGCTCCAGACCAGCTCCTTCGCGACGTCCATCGGAACGAGCGCCGGCAGCGACTGCGTGATCCCCATGTCCGGGATGAGCCCGTACTTGATCTCGAGGACCGAGAACTTCAGGTCCGGCCCTGCAAAGCGGACGTCCGCGCCGAGCGCCAGCTGACTGCCCCCGCCGAGGCAGTTGCCGTGGAGCGCCGCGATCACCGGCGCCGGCATTCGCAGCCAGTTGTAGGTGACGCGCTGGGCGAGGTTCGCCGGGTCGCCGGTCTCGTGGCCGAAGAGCACCTCCCGGAGGTCCTTGCCGCTGGCCATGAAGCTCGGGAAGTCGAGGCCCGAGCAGAAGCTCGGTCCGTCGCCGGAGAGCACCACGGCGCGCACCGCCTGGTCCTCGGCGAGCTCAGCAGACACGGCGTCGAGCGCCTGGAACATCGCGAAGTCGAGGGCGTTGTGCTTGTCGGTGCGGACGAGGCGGACGTCCGCGATGCGGCCGTCCTCGCCGACCCGCTCGATCTGGACGCGCTCGGAGTGGGCGCCGGCGCCGTTCTGGCTCATGCGGGCACCGCGTGGCGCTCGATGATCCGGGCGAAGTCGACGCCGTGGGGAAGCGTGCCGAAGGCGCCGCCCCAGTCGCCGTCAAGCCGCGACGCGCAGAAGGCGTCCGCGACGGCGGGGTCGCCGTGGCGGACGAGCAGCGAGCCCTGAAGCGCCAGCGCCATCCGCTCGACGATTCGTCGCGCGCGAGCCTCGATGCCGTCCATGTCCGTGAGCTGGTCGCGAAGGTCGGCGACGTAGCGGTCCAGACGCGGCTCCGCGCCCTGCGCCTCGGTGATCTCGCCGAAGAACGCCTCGACGGCGTCCGGCGACTTGACCATCGCCCGCAGGACGTCCAGGCACTGCACGTTTCC
>JAWVFM010000384.1:0-2728 GCA_033856015.1 Solirubrobacterales bacterium | reverse complement strand
TGGCGCCGCCGACCATGAACCGCCTGGCGAGCTGGGCCCTGGAGGGGCTAGGCCTCGACGGGAACCGGCGCTTCGGACGTGCCCAGAGCACCGGCGCTCGCGGCGATGACGAGCGCGATCGCGCCGCCGTCGCGCAGCGAGATGCCCTGGCCCAGGAACGCCAGCCCGGAGAGCGCCGCGACCGCGGGCTCCAGGCTCATCAGCACGCCAAAGGTGCGCTCCGGCAGGCGCCGAAGCGCCTCGAGCTCGAGCGAGTAGGGAATCGCCGAGGAGAGCAGGGCGACCACCACCCCTACGCCGAGGAGGCCCGGATCGAGCAGATGGGTACCTCCGGCGCCGATGCCCGACGGCAGGAGGAGCAGCGCCGAGACGGTCATCGCCAGCGCCAAGCCGCCGCCACCCTCGAACGTTCGTCCAACCCGTGCGGCGAGGATTATGTAGGCGCCCCAGAAGGCTCCGGCGAGGACCGCGAATCCCACGCCGAGCGTGTCGAGAGAGCCGCCAATGCCCGGAGAGAGCAGAGCGATTCCGCCCCCGGCGAGCGCGACGAAGGCGATGTCCTTGCCCCTGCGCGACTTCGCGATCGCCACTCCGAGCGGCCCGACGAACTCGAAGGTCACGGCGATGCCGAGCGGAATCCGGTCGAGCGCCGCGTAGAAGCTCAGGTTCATCGCCGCCAGCGCGAAGCCGAACGCCGCGATCAGCCGCCAGTCTGAGCGTGAGCGCTGCGACAGGGAAGGCCGCCAGAGCGCCAGCAGGGCCAGGGCCCCGAAGAGGGAGCGCAGCAGAACCGCTCCCTGTGGCTTCAGATCGTCGAACAGCGTGGTCACGACCGCCGCTCCGACCTGGACGGAGACGATTGCTCCAAGGACGATCCCGCCGGAGGTCAGCCGCTCCCGAGGGTCGAGGCGACGGGCGCTAGCCGCGCTGGTTGTCATGCCTGAGGTTTGCCGGTCCCCACGTCGGCACAAGCATCGCATTGAGACGACGCGCTTAAGCGCCTGGGCACTCAGGTCGATTCGTACATAGATGCCCGAAGACCAGCCCAAGGACGACAACGCCGTCGATCAGCTCGCGGAGGCCCAGCGACTCGCCAGCCTCGGGAGCTGGGAGTGGAACATCGCGGCCAACACCGTCTCCTGGTCGGATGAGCTCTTTCGCATCTTCGGGCTGGAGCCGGGCTCGACGGTGCCCACCTACGACGCCTTCCTGCAACGTTTTCACCCCGACGACCGCAGCGCCGTCGACGAGCGCAATCGCCAGGCATTCTCGGATCACGCGCCGTTCACGGACGTCAGGCGCTGCCTGAAGGGGGACGGCGAGGAGATCATGGTTCGCACGAAGGGCGAGGTCATCCTGGACGAGGAAGGGCTCCCGCTGCGAATGGTGGGCATCTGCGAGGACGTGACCGACGTCGCCGAGGCCGAGCGCGCGCTGGCAGAGCTCGCCGCGATCGTGGAGTCGTCCGAGGACGCCGTCATTGCCAGCACTCTCGCCGGAGAGATCACGAGCTGGAACCCCGGCGCCACCCGCCTTTACGGATACGAGCGCGACGAGATTCTCGGCCGCGAGCTCAGGATCCTGCTGCCCTTCGAGCACCTCGACGCCGAGGAGGCCAGGATGCGGCATCTGCTCGGCGGCCAGCCCGTCGACCACTACGAGACGCGCCGGCGCCGCAAGGACGGCTCGCTCATCGACGTCTCCGTCTCCATGTCACCGATCCTCGATGCCGACGGCTCGATCGTCGCCGTCTCGACCATCGATCGCGACATCACCGAGCGCAAGCGCTTCGAGGAGCGCCTCCAGCAACTCGCCGACGTCGACCACCTCACCGGACTGCCCAACCGGCGCGTCTTCGAGGAGGCGCTCGAAGAGCGCGTCGCCGACGCTCACTCCCGCGGCAGCGTCGGCTCCGTCCTGATGCTCGACCTCGACAACTTCAAGTACGTCATCGACGCGTTCGGCCATGCCGCGGGCGACGAGGTCCTGCGGAGCGTCTCGCGAGTTCTCAAGCGCTGCCTTCGCGACGACGACGTCCTCTCACGCCTCGGCGGCGACGAGTTCGCGATCCTGGTCCCAAGCGCCGACCAGGCCGCGGCGAGCGTCCTCGCGGCGTCGGTGCTCGCCGCCCTCCGCAGCCACGTCATCCCGGTCGAGGGCCGGGGGATCACCATCACCTCCAGCATCGGTATCGCCTGCTTCGACGCCGGGGTGCCGGTGGCGGACGGTGGCGAGGTTCTCGCCGCCGCCGACCGCGCCATGTACGTCGCGAAGGAAGGTGGTCGCGACCGTGTGGTCACGGCCAGCCGTTCCAAGAAGCCGATTGAGACCCGGCTGGGCTGGGAGCACCGCATCCGCAGCGCGCTCGAGCGCGGCCTCTTCGTCCTTCACTACCAGCCGATCCTCGACCTCAGGACCGACACGATCACGCGCCACGAGGCGCTCCTGCGGATGAGCGACGGCGAGAACCTCACGCCGCCCGCAGCCTTCCTCGGCGTCGCCGAGCGGCACGGCCTGATCCACGCCATCGACCGCTGGGTCGTCGGCGAGTCGATCCGCATGCTCGCGGAGAACCCGGGCCTGAACCTCGAGGTGAACCTGTCAGGACGCTCGCTCGACGACCACCAGATCCTCGACCGCATCCAGGACGGGCTGCGAACCGAGGGCGTCGATCCCGGCCGGCTTTGCTTCGAGATCACGGAGACGGCGGCCGTGGGCAACATGGAGG
>JAWVFM010000383.1:0-2704 GCA_033856015.1 Solirubrobacterales bacterium | reverse complement strand
CTGGTCGTCTTCGCGGCGCTGTACACGGCCGCCGTGCTCGGCGTGGCGGTCTTCCTGTTCGGGCGGCGCGACCTGTAGCGACTGGGCCTCTGGACGCTTTCAGGCGGCCGGCCGGATGGCCTGTGCGAAGCGGAACCGGAAGTCGGGGTCGTACTGCTTCTTGACCTGCTGGAGGCGGGCGTAGTTGTGCCCGTAGTACGCGTTCTCCCAGCCGGCCAGCTCCGGGTCGATGTAGTTCTGGTAGGCGGCGCCGGAGACGTGCGTGCGCATCGACTTCCAGGTGCGCTCGGCCCATTTCTTCGCCGTCTTCGTCCCGCTCTCCGGGAAGTACGCGAGGTACTGGATGCAGAACAGCTCGTCGCGGTGGACGAACGCAGTGGCCGCCGCGGGCACGTCGTTGATCGCGCCTCCGTAGGAGTCGAGAAGGATCGCGCCCGAGCCGCCGCCCAGGTTCGCCTGGCGTCGCTCGATCGCCTTGACCAGGGCGTCGCGCCCCTTGGCGTTGAGCTTCCTGCCGACGTAGTCCGACTTCGCCAGGAAGCGCTCGCGCGGGAAGGTGCCGCCGGGGTGGGTGCCCACGGTGTGGCAGGCAGCTTCGCTGAGCGACGAGCAGCCGGCCCAGAACAGCATGAGCTCGGCGTAGTCAAGCGTGCCGGTCGAGAGGCTGGCGCCGGGGATCGAAATCAGCTCCGACAGCAGGTGGGGGAGGTTCGAGACGGGCCCGAAGTACTGGCCGCTCGTGCCGACAGCCGGCGAGCTGCCGCCGGCGGCCAGGCGGAAGACCGCCGTGAGGTCCCGGGTGGCCTCGGGGATCACGCTCTGCCATGCGTCCAGGGCTTGCGCGGCCTGGGCGAAGGGCCAGCTGATGTTGAAGTGCGCTGCGCTGTGGGCCTCGTGGACGTTGAGCTTGAACTTGGTGGTCACGCCAAAGTTGCCTCCCCCGCCGCCCCGGCACGCCCAGAACAGATCGTTCTCGCTGGTGGAGTCCGCCACTCGGCGTTCGCCGTCGGCCGTGACGATCGTGACCTCGCGAAGGTTGTCGGCTGCCATGCCGAGCCTGCGGCCCGCGAAGCCCATGCCGCCGCCGAGGACATGGCCGCCAGCGCCCACGGACGGGCAGCTCCCGGCCGGGATGGTGACGCCGTGCTTGGCGAGCTCGAGGTAGACGTCGATGAGCTGCGCGCCCGCCTCGACCTCAGCCGTCCCTGAGCCGTGGTCGAACTTCACCGAGCTCATCCCCGCGAGGTCGACGACCATGACCCCGTCCCCGGTGGAGTAGCCGCCGTAGCTGTGCCCCCCGGATCTCGGAAGCACCCGGACGTCGCGCTTGGCGGCCCACTTCAGGGCGGCGCTGACGTCGGCGGTGTCCTTCGGGCGCACGATCGCGAGCGGCTTGGCGCCGTCGTAGCGCTGGTTGTAGACCTCGGCGGCCGAGCCGAAGGCGCTCGACTTCGGCGTCAGGACGGCGCCGCGCACGGCGTGCTCGAGGTCGCCGAGCGACGCACCGGTCGCCTTGGGGAGGGCGCGCTTGCGAAGGGCGCGGGTCGTGGTCGAGACTCCGGAGCTCCCGCATGCGGCGAGATACAGCGCGCTGCCGGCCGCGGCGCCGCGCAAAACGAACGCCCGCCGATCGATTCGCTCGTCCGCCACGCCCCGATTCTGGCCTAAGGGCCTGACGACTAGACGCGGCTTGGAGCGGCGCCCACCAGCTCGGAGGCCGCCGCCGGCGCGGCCAGCGCCTCGTAGTTCTCGAGGTCGAAGCTCCGGAGCTCGCGCTTGAACCGGTAGGCGAAGTCGGGCCAGAGCGAGGTGTTCAGCCCGTTGTCGTCGATGTACCAGCTCGCGCAGCCGCCCTCGGTCCAGGCGGTGCCCTTCATGCGGCGCTGAACGCTCTCGTTGTAGGCGCGGTGAGCCTCCGGCTTGACGCTGACGGCGCCGATGCCGCTCCGCTTCATCGCCCGGATGGCGTCGAGCACGTACCGCGACTGCGCCTCGGCGATGAACACGACTGACATGTGCCCGGACCCGGTGTTGGGCCCGAGGAGCATGAAGAGGTTCGGGAACCCGGGGACGCTGGTGCCGCGATGGGCCTGCGGGCTCCCTTTCCACGCCTCGGCGAGCGTCCGGCCGTCGGCGCCGCGAACCCGGTCGGCGATCGGCATGTCGAGAACGTGGAAGCCGGTGCCGAAGATGACTGCGTCGACCTCCCGCTCGGTCCCGTCGGCGGCGACGACGGCGCCCTCGCGGATCGCGGCCACGCCGCCGTCGACGACCTCGACGTTCTCACGCGAGAGCGCCGGGTAGTAGTCGTTCGAGATCAGGATGCGCTTGCAGCCCGGCGCATAGCCCGGCGTCAGCATGCTTCGCAGCTCGGGGTCCGGGACCTGGCGGCGCAGGTGGGCGAGGCCGAGGCGCCGCAGGAGCGGCGAGAGGGTGACGTGGAGCATCGGCAGCGCCGTCGCCTCCCGGGCCCAGTAGACGACCGACCGCATGGCCCGCTGGATTGCCGGGAAGCGGCGGAAGATCGCGTGCTCGACGCCGGTGATCCGCCGCTCGGTGCGGGGCAGGACCCATGGGGCCGTGCGTTGGAAGAGGTGGATCTTCGCCACATCGGGCTGGATCTTCGGAAGGAACTGGATCGCCGAGGCGCCGGTGCCGACGACGGCGACGCGCTTGCCGCGCAGGTCGTATTCGTGGTTCCAGC
>JAWVFM010000382.1:0-4030 GCA_033856015.1 Solirubrobacterales bacterium | reverse complement strand
CGCGAACGAGGCGGACGCCACCGCCGAGCGCCGTTTGCTGCGCCCCCGCGGCGCCTACGTCATGGGCCGCAACATGTTTGGCCCGATCCGCGGCGAGTGGGACGAGGAGTGGTCGGGCTGGTGGGGGGCCGAGCCGCCCTACCACGCGCCCGTGTTCGTCCTGACCCATCACACTCACGCGCCGATCGAGATGGAGGGCGGGACGACGTTTCACTTCATCACCGATGGCTTCGACGCCGCCTACGCCCAGGCCCGCGAGACTGCCGGCGCAGACGGCATCGACATCGCGGGCGGCGCCTCGACCGTCCGCCAAGCGCTGCAGGCAGGCGTCATCGACGAGCTCTGGCTCGACATCGCCCCCGTTCTACTCGGGTCCGGCGAGGGGATATTCAACGGCGTCGCCGAGTTCGATTTCGAGCCCGTCGAGGTCCTCCATTCCCCACTGGCAACGCACATCTGCTACCGCCGGGCGAGATGAGCTGGATACACGCAACCGTGCAGGTGCCTGCGAAGTAGCGGGGCGGGATTCGAACCCGCGACCTTCGGGTTATGAGCCCCGAGCCTCGGGTCGGCGACCCCAGTCAGGGGTGCCATACGATTGCGCCGTGCCACTCACGCTCAGGAACCTCAAGGAGGACCTGGAGGACATCGGGTCCAGGTTTGACGGCGCGCCGGACCTGGAGTTCCGCATGGCGACCGAGGCGCTCGAACTCGAGAAATCCGGCCTGAGCTACCAGCGCGTCCCACCCGGCTATCGCTTTCCGTACGGCCACACGCACAAGAAGCAGGAGGAGGTGTACGTGGTCCTGCGCGGGAGCGGGAGGATGAAGGTCGACGACGAGATCGTCGAGCTCAAGGAATGGGACGCGGTGCGCGTCCCGCCCGGTACGTGGCGAGGCTACGAGGCCGGGCCGAAGGGCCTCGAGATCCTCGTCATCGGCGCGCCCAATCTCGGCGAGTCTCCGCGCGAAGACGTCGATGGCCAGCGCGACTGGTGGGCTGACTAGCACCAGATAGGTGAGGCTTACGTCCGCTCTCGGAGGCGTGCCGTCCATTGCGCATGGCGTCGCCGAAGCTCACCTTCATCGAGGTCGGCGCGGCCCAGCGGCAGGTAGTTCGGAGCCCAGGACCCAACCGCGTCATCGGACCGAGCGACGGCCCAGGTGTCCCAAAGGCGCATCTCGCCGACTGCCTGGCCGGTCGCTGCTTCGTAGGCCGCAAGGAAGTCGTCGGCAATTTGCTCGTCGAACAGGAGGACGAGATCCAGTCGGCACCAGCCCAAGTCGAAGCCACGTGGACCGCGCGACCCGTTCGACCAGTCGACGATGCCCGTGAGCCTTCCGTCCCGCCAGACGACGTTGCCCGACCAGTAATCGCAGTGGGTGAGCACCTCCGGCGACGTAACAACCTGTGACCAGCGAGACCGAACTTCCGCCGCCAGCGGGCCACCCAGTATCTCCTGAGAGCCTCCGCTGCGGTCGAACACGCTCGGCAATTCCGCCAGCCGCTCGGTCGACACCGTGTGCACCGCAGCGAGCGCGCGACCTAACTCGCGCGCCCGCCCCCTGGGGTCAGTCGGAGTGATGTCCGGCTGACCGTCAAGCCAGCTGGTCAAAGAAGTCGGGTACTTCGACCATCGGCCGTTCAGGTCGCCGCCGAGCAGCACCGGGGCCAAACCGCCGAGTCCGTCGAGGGCCCGCAGTACACGCTGCTCACCCAAGGGGGCACGGTCGTCCACCGGAAACTGGCGGACGACAACGCTGATCGCGGGATTCTCGGTATCAACTCTCCAGGTGTCCGCGTGCTGGCCGCCTTCAAGGCGCGCGGCATCCAGGACAACAGCTGACGAGCCCGCCAGACGGCGGACTTCCTCCAGCGCTCCAGATGAAGGCAGAGCCTCGGATCGGGTCATCGCCGAAACTGTAAGTTGACGGCGATCCCAGGAGCGCACCGGATCGACGGCGCAGCCCTGACCTGAGCGGCGATCAGGTGGTTGTGGCCGAACCGACTTCCAGGGAGTCGATCCCGAGTTCGATCATGCGGCGCCATCCGCCCGGCTCGACCCTCTCGGCTGCGCGAGCGCCGGCGAAGAGGATGCGAATATCCGCGACCGTCGCGTCGGGGCGCAACCGCTCGGTTTCGCGGGCGGCCGCGAGCAACCGGTCCAGGGCTTCGTTGGAATGCGCCCGGGCCGCTTCGACGCTCGGGGCGACCATGACGCAGCTCATCGCCTCGGCGACCACGTCGTCTTCGGACTGACGAGTGGCGAAGGCCCAGATGAGTTCGATCAGCGCCGCCCATGGCCCCACCGGGCTGCTGAGAGCGGCCGTGGCAGCTGCCTCGACCTCCCGCAGCCGATCGACCACCAGGGCCGAGAGGAGATCCCGCTTGGACGGGAACTGACGGTAAATGCTGCCGACCCCGACGCCAGCCGCAGCAGCGATCGCCGGCATCGGCGCCTCGAGGCCGTCGCGGGCAAAAACCTCGCGACTCGCCGTCAGCAGCCGGTCGCGTTTGGTGGCCGCGTCGAGTTCATGCCACGAAGCCGAAATGGAAACGGCTCCAGAATTAGGTGGAATGACCATTCCGCTACTCTAACGCTCGCTTTCTTCCCCCTGTCCATCCCGCTCCCGGCAAGGCTCCCCACCCCCATGTCAGACATTTCTTCTCGCGACGTTCACTGATGCGCCAGGGCCCGCTCGCAGGTCGCTATCCCGCCGTCGCCGCAATGGTGATGCTGGCGCTCATCCCCTATCTCGTCGTGTCCGCGGCGCTCGGGCCGGTAACTCCGATCATCGCCGAACAGCTCCACACGAGCCTGCAGACCATGGATGTGGCCTCGGGGCTCAGCAACGCCGCCTACGCGGTCGGCACCGTCCTCGCGGTCCAGCTCGCGCAACACCTGCACCAGCGTCGGGTGATGGTTGTCTACGCCGTGTTGCTGGTAATCGGATCCGTGCTCGCCGCGGCCGCCCAGAATATCGGCATGTTCATCGCGGGCCACGTGCTCCAGGGACTCTGCACGAGCCTCCTCCTGATAGCCGCCGTACCGCCCTTGGCGCTGGGCTATCCGACGAGCAAGCTGCGCACCACGGCGACGATCATGAACATGTGCATCTTCGGGGCGGTCGCACTCGGGCCGACGATCGGCGGTCTCCAGGCCGAGGCCGACGGCTGGCGACCCATGTTCTGGATCATTGCCGTGGTCGCCCTGATCGCCCTGGCGCTTGCCGTGCTGACGTTCGAGGACGCACCCCCTGCCGACCCGGACGCCCCGCGTGACCTGCCCGCGATCGGCCTGGCTACGGTCGGCTGCGTGGCCGCGTTCTTTGGCTCCTCGCAGTTGCTCACCCACGCGTTCCTGAGTCCGGTCGTGATCATTCCGCTGATCGGCGGACTGGCGACGATCGTCGTCCTGCTCGTCTACCAATTCAACGCCAAGAACCCGCTGCTGACGATCCGCGAGGCGCTCACCAGCACGATTCCCGTCGCAGGGATCCTGGTGGCACTGTGCGCGGCGGCGGCGGCGGTTTCGGCGACGACGCTGACGGCAATCGTGCTGGCGGACAAGTACTCACCGCTTCACCTCGGCCTGCTCTATGCGCCGGAGGTGGCCGGCGCGGTGATCACCGCGGTCGTCCTGGGGTTCGTCCTGAACCGGCGCTCGATTCAGTTCCTGCCGTTGATGGGGATGGGATTCCTTGCCGCCGGGATCGCGGTCTTCCTCATCGAAGTGCCTTCGAGCGAAGGCCTGACCCTGGTCGGGTCGTTCCTCACCGGCATCGGGCTCGGCGCCACGGTCGCGCCTGCGCTGTTCGTCGCCGGATTCTCTCTGCGCGCCCTCGCGCTCCAGCGCATCTTCTCGATCGTCGAGCTCCTGCGCGCGGTGGCGGCGTTCATGCTCGCACCGATCTTCATCCACCTCGCGGCGACGGTCGGCGGCAGCCTCGACGCCGGCACCGAGATCGCGCTCTGGATCGGCCTCGGCATCGCGGTCGGGGGGACCGGCCTGGGCGTTCTTATCTACGCA
>JAWVFM010000381.1:0-2825 GCA_033856015.1 Solirubrobacterales bacterium | reverse complement strand
GGAGGCGCAGGCAGGATCGCGAACGTCTGCCTCGCCTCGGCCTGGTCGGCCTCGGAGAGGATGTCGATCGACTCGCTGCGCCGGATCGTCACCGTCTGGACCTGGACCCCGAGCTCCCGCAGCGCTGCGATCTCACGCGCGATGAAGGTATGCGTGACGGATGGGTAGCGCGACACGACGTAGACGCAGCGGAAGGCGCGCGCATCGCCGCTCATGGCGCCGCCTCGGCGCCGAGCAGGTTCCCGACCCGCTCCGCGACCGCCTCCTCGAACCGCTTCCCCCGAGCGAGCGACCACTCCCGGGCCTGTCGGGCGGCAGTGTCGTCGGGCGCCTGCCCCAGGAGCGCTTCGATCACCTGCGCGACCCCGGCGGGATCGTCGACGCTGGTGACGGTGGCCGGAGGATCGTCGATCTCCCTCATTGCGAAGCTCGTGGCGACGACGGGCGACCCGGTGGCGATTGCGTCGAGCGTCTTGATCTGAATCCCGGCGCCCGACACAGAGGGCGCGACGATGACCCGGCACCTGGAGAGGAACCGGAAGGCGTCCGGCACGCGGCCGAGTCGCTCGACGTTCTCCCGCGGCGCCACGACCCGATCCCCCCCGGCGCCTCCCACGGCGATCGAGACCCCGGCCCCGAGCAGCGGATAGACCTCCTGGAAGAACCAGTCGAGGCCCCTGGCGTTCGCCGCCCAGGTCCAGCTGCCGAGCATCCCGACGTCGTAGCGCTTCTCCGCGCCTGAGGGCGGAATGTCGCTGAGCGAAGCGAACTCGAAGGCAACGGGCTCATGGGCGCCAAGCCGTGCGAGCCCGGCCGCATCGGACGGCGAGAGCGCCCAGGCTTCGTCGGCGCGCGCCACGGCCTCCCGCTCGAAGGCGAGCATCCGCCTTGCCTCGCGGCCGTTGATCCAGGCGAGCGGCCCGGTCCGCTCGCGCGCGGCGCGTCCGTACATCTCGTGCTCGACGTTGTGCGCCAGGAGAACCGTCGGGATCCGCGGCTCGCCGGACGGCAGCGCCCAGGCCATCTGGGCGTGATCGAGGACGATGAGGTCGGGCTCGAGCCGTTCGATGATCGCGTTCAGCTCGGCCGCGTAGCGACGGCTTCTGTACTTCGCGACGGAATAGGGCTCCCGTCCGGCAAACGCCCGCGCCAGCCAGAGAGCGACTCGCGCGCCGGCATCCCGAGTCTCGATGTGGCGGGATCCCGCGCCAACCTCGTCCGCGCCCAGCTCCGGCGAGGACCCGGCGCGGACGTATCCGAGGACGACCACGCGGTTCCCTGCGCCGCGCATCGCGTCGACGAACGTCTGCGAGACGACCTCGCTCCCCGTCAGGCGCAGGCCGGGCACCATCGTGGTCGCGAACACGACAGTCCGTGGAGTCGACGCCGACGGCCCGCCTGCGGGCGGGCCGTTCTGGCGCTTGCGCTGGAGCGTCGATCCCACCGGCATTGCGAACACTAGATCCTGTGTAGCCTTCTCGTCTCGCCGGCCGGGACCGCGGGAGCGAGATGCCGATTCTTCGAACCCCCAAACGCAAGAAGCCCGCCGCGCTCGGCTCGGGCCGCGCGTCGCGCCACCCTGCGGCGGCGCCACTGCCGCCGCCGGCTCCCACGGTCTTCGACTCGGTGCGACGCTATTGGTGGCTCCTCGCGATCCTCGCGCTGATCGGCGCGGGCGGCGGAGTGATCTTCGGCTTCGCGCGAGCCCCCGTCTACACGGCTGAGAGCCGGCTGAACGTCGGGCGGGTCAACGTCTCGACGCAGTCGATCCCCGGCTTCCAGCAGGCCGCGCTTGTGCTCGCCGACTCCTACAGCCGCGCGATCGTGGGCCGCCAGGTTGTGACGAACGTCGAGCAGAAGACCGGGCTCTCCGCCAACTCCGTGGCCAATGATCTGACCGCGGTTCAGATCCCCCAGACCAACATCGTCCGCGTGCTCGGCGACGGCAGCTCGGAGGCGGCCGCGGTGAAGCTGAGCGTCGTCGGTTCAAGGGCGCTCATCGCCTACGTGGGCAAGCTCAACGGCTTCGACCCGCAAAGCCAGCTGGTCCTGAAGGAGTACCGCAAGGCGGTCAGCAACTACGCGGCGGCGAAGGCAGCGCTTCCCGCCGGGCAGCAGCCGAACACCGACCCCGCCGTCTCCGCGGCCAAGCTGAAGCTCCGCACGATCGGCGGCGTCTACGCCACGAACTCGGCGGGCCAGGCCGCGCCAAACACCCTGCAGGCCCTGGCGCTGGCGAGCACCGCCGGCAGCGACCGCGGCACGATCCTGCAGCGCGCGATCTTCGCCGGGGCCCTTGCGGGGTTGATCGTCGGGACGCTCCTCGCCATCCCGATGGCGAGGAGGCGTATGCGGCGCGGCAAGCCCCTCTGAGGCGTGCCGCAGCGCGACACATCGTCCCAGCTCACACTCATCGGGCTGCTCTGTGCCTTCGCGCTGCTCGTCAACGCCACAGCGGGCGGGTCGGCCGCGGCGCATGACGCCGCGAAGGGGGCGCTGGTGCTGGCGGCGCTCGCGGGCGCCTACGTCCTCCTTCAGGTCGACCCCGCTTGGCCGCTGTCGATCGGCCTCGCGGCCACGATCTTCTCCGGCCACTGGGCCGACGCCGGCTCGCCAGTCCCGATCGACCGCGTGCTGATCGGCCTCGGGCTGCTGTCCCTGTTCCTGCGGGCTCGCGGCGTGCGCGACATCTTCGGAGCCAAGCCCTCGGGGATCCACTGGCTCCTACTGGCCGCCTCGGCCTACGCGCTCAGCTCCGCCGTCATCTCCGGCACGATCACCGACAAGAACTCCCTCTTCGGCCTGCTCGACCGCTACGGGTTCGT
>JAWVFM010000380.1:0-2653 GCA_033856015.1 Solirubrobacterales bacterium | reverse complement strand
GCCGGGCTCGATCGAGCGGAAGATGGGGTGGTTGTCCGCGGCGGCGTGGCGGGAGGCGTGCTGGTTGGGCGAGGAGTCGCAGCAGCCGACCTTCCCGCACTCCTGGCACATGCGCAGGTGCAGCCAGGTACCGCCGATCTTCAGGCACTCCTCGCAGCCGCCGATCTCCGCGGGCGGCTCGAGGTATTCGACCTGGTCGAGGTGGGAGCAGGTGGCCATCTCGCCTCAAGCTAAGCAGAGCCGTCAAGCGGGCGGCCCAGGCGCGGCCTTACGCCCGGCGCCTAGCCGTGGCTGAGCGCCTCGAACTCCTGGTCGGAGAGCTCGAGGTCGAGCGCGGCGAGGTTCTCCCTGACGTGCTCGAGCGAGAGGCTGCCGGGGATCGGCGCAATCGCCGGCGAGCGGCGCAGGAGCCAGGCGAGCTTGACCTGCTGGACGGTCGCGTCGTGGCGCGCGGCGACCTCGGCGAGCGCCTCGCGATCGCCGCCGCGTAGGGGGAAGAAGGGCACGAAGACGATCCCCTCGGCCTCGCAGTACTCGAGCACGTCGGCGTGCTTGCCCTCGCCCATGCTGTACTCATTCTGGACCGCGGCGATCGGTACGACGGTCCGCGCCAGCTCGATCTGCGCGACGCTCACCTCGGAGATCCCGACGTTCTCGATCCGGCCTGCCTCGCGGGCCTCCGCGAGTGGCTCGAGCATGGCCTCGATCCCGGCGTCCGGGTCGACGCGGTGGACGTAGTAGAGGGCGATGGTGTCGGCTTGCAGGCGCGCGTAGCTCTCCTCGAGCTCGGCTCGCAGGTTCGCCGGGCCGCCGCCCGGGTGGTAGCCGCCCTTGGTGGCGACCGTCAGCTCGCCGGGGAACGGCGCCAGCGCGGCGCCGATCGTCGCCTCGCTGCCCCCGCCGGTGTAGAGGTGCGCGGTGTCGACGTGGTCGATCCCGGCTTCGACCGCGCCCTGGAGGAACGCGCGGTTCTCCGGCGTGTCGGTCAGCCGGTTGCTGCCGAGGCCGATCCGCGTGATGGTGCGCTCGCCGAGGGCGATCGTCCGCTCAGATGCCATGGACGGCATCTTGACGACCTCCGCTCGGGAGCCCGGTTGCGCCGCTAGTCGTTCTGGCGGTCCAGGAAGATCGAGCGGGGGCGGCGCGGCGGCGACTCGACGATGAAGACCTCGGTCGCCACGCCCGTCTTCGCGTCGTGGTCGCTGATGAAGGCGAGCACGCGCCGGTGGGTGATGCGGGTCACCGCCTCGATCGCGTCGCGGCGGAAGGTCGCCATGGTGAGGCGCCGGACATCCTTCTCGATCTCCTCGGTGCCGGCGAGCTTGATGGCGTCGTCAAATCCCTGGACGGCGTCCTTCAGCACGCAGCTGACCCGTGTGTCGCGGATGGTCGTGGTGACCTCCGCCGGGCGCTGTCCCGAGTAGGTCTTGAAGACGGAAGCGATTGAGTTGCTGATCTCCGCCGGCATCTCTGCAGATGCCTCGGCGGTTTCAATGCCGGACAACCCGGCCACCCTTCTCGTCCCTCTCGTAGAAAGCAGCGTCGGAGGGCGGAAAGGAGACGAGGAGAACCCAGCCGGCTGTAGATAGAAGGTACCGGCTCAGGGAAGCGACGTGGCCGGGAGGGTCGAGCGCAGGCGGTCGAAAAGCGCCCAGAGAGCGAATGCCGCGGCCCCGGCGACGGCGGTGACCGTCAGGAGCGCGCCGGCGGCGGCCATCGAGGCGACCCCGTTCGAGCCGAGGATCAGGACGCATGCCGCGGCGCCCACGCCAGGGCCGACGGGCAGGATGCCGATCGCGGCCATGCCGATGAGCAGGGCGATCGAGTCGAAGATCGAGATGTCCACGCCGATCGCGTGGAGGACGAACCAGTTGCGGGCAACCTGGATGCAGACGGCGAGGATGACCAGGCCGACCACGCGACTGCGCCCGCGAAGCGCGCCCATCACCGCGAGGCCGCGCCAGGCGCGGTCGTGGTGGTCGCGAGCAAACCGGCAGGTGGCCGTGACGACGACGGCCATCGTGGCCAGCGCCGCAATCGGGACCCACCACGGCAGGCCGAGGGCGGCGACGAGGGTGAACGACATGATCGCGGCGAGCGCCGCCTCGATGACGACGATCGGAAGCTCGGCGGCGACCAGGACGGACGCGCGGGGGCTCTCGGCCGGGGCCGAGCGCCGCAGCGCGGCAATCCGGATGCCCAGGCCAAGCTGCGGGTTCAGGACGTTGCCGAGGTAGCCGAGGCTCGCGGCGCGGTACAGACGCCGTCGCGGGACCTGCCCGCCGGCTGCGTCGATGCACACGGCCCAGGCCTCGCAGCGAGCCAGGAGCCAGGCGAGGTGCATCACGGCGGCGGCAACGAGGATCAAGAGCGGCGCGGTGTTCACCGCGGTCGTGAACTGGTGGCCCTTGCTGGCGACGACGAAGACGAGGCCGGCGCTGGCGGCGAGCGCGGCGCCGGCGGCAATCAGGCCGCGGCGGCGGAAGTTGTTCGAGACCGAGCCGACTCCGGCGACGGCGGGCTCTCGGGCCATGGGAGGGAGGACCGGGCTCATGCGCTCGACCGCGACCCCTCCCAGCGACCCGTGGCCAGCTCGCGCGCGTCGAAGCGGGCGCGACCGAAGACGGGCGTTCCGAGCTCGAGCTCGGCGCCC
>JAWVFM010000379.1:0-2539 GCA_033856015.1 Solirubrobacterales bacterium | reverse complement strand
CCTGGGCCGTGAGCGTGGCGAACACCAACGGCTTCGAGGAGAAGGCGTTCGGAAGCCTCGACTTCTTCGGGACGAAGCGCTTCGGCGCCCACCCGACCGCGCAGCTCTCGATCCTCAAGAAGAAGGACGGGCCGAGGTACAAGCTGCTGCGGCGGAGCCCCGTGGTCGACCTGAACTCCGCCCAGGGCCACAAGGAGTACTTCACCCTCAAGCAGCCCCTCAGGATCAAGAAGGGCCAGATCGTCGGGATCACGATGCCCACTTGGGCGGCCATCCTCGCCTCGAACAAGAAGATCGCGACGTCCAACTCCTGGTCGGCCAGCCGCAACCCGAAGAAGTGCGGCGGCACCACCGACCAGCAGCGCCGCCACAATGCGGTGACCGCGCGCCCGCAGACGAAGATCCACTCGGTCCGCAAGTTCGGCTGCACCTACAGCGGCCGGCTTCTCTACTGGGCCTACTACGTCCCCGGCCTGCACTGATTGCCTTCGCCGGCGATGAATCTCGCCGGCGAGCCCGGTCCTATTCCGTGAAAGCGATGCGCCGCCAGGCGAAGGAGGACCGACGATGGGCCGAGTGACTTTCGACATCTCGATGTCGCTGGACGGTTTCGTGGCAGGGCCGAGCGCCAGCCATGAGGAACCGCTTGGGGTCGGCGGGCTGCAGCTTCACGAGTGGGCGTTCGCGGCGGCGCGCTGGCGCGAGGCCCACGGCGAGAGCGGCGGAGAGGCCGGCGCCGACGACGACGTGATCGCGGAGGCGGTGGCAGCGTCCGGTGTCACGATCATGGGCAGGCACATGTTCAGCGGTGAAGGCGGGCCGTGGGGCGAGGACCCCTTCATGGGCTGGTGGGGCGAGGACCCGCCCTTTCATCACCCCGTCTTCGTCCTGACCCACCATGCTCGGGAGACGCTCGAGCTCGGCGACACGAGCTTCACGTTCGTCACCGACGGGATCGAGAGCGCGCTCGAGCAGGCGCAGGCCGCCGCCGGCGAGCGTGACGTCGCCGTGGCTGGTGGCGCCAACGTCATCCAGCAGTACCTGCGGGCTGGGCTGGTTGACGGCTTCCAGGTCCATATCGCGCCCGTGCTCCTCGGCGGCGGCGTTCCGCTCTTCGACGCGCTCGGCACCACGCTCCCCACCCTCGAGGTCGAGAGGGTCGTCGCCGGCGAGCGCGCCACGCACATTCGCTACCGCTGCGTGTAGATGCGCGGCGGCTGGCTCAGTCGGCGCTGAGCGCTTCCTGGCGCAGCCCGCAGTACGGGCAGTCGCTGACGTCCAGCCCGATCAGCTGGTCGCAGCGGCGGCAGGCGCGGAGGTTCTCAGGCGCGCGCAGGAGCATCGAGTCCGAGCCGGCGAGCGGGAGGATCATCGTCACCGGCCGCATCTCCTCGCCGGACTCGCGGTCGGTGTAGACGACCTCGGGCTCGATCTCGGCGATCGCCTCCCGCCCCGAGGCGGGCGCCCGGAGCCTGAACTTCTGAATCTCGCTCGCCATCTGGCCGTAGGTTATATCGCTCGTGCGCGTCCTCATCTTCCACGGCTACCTCCTGCGCGGCACCGGCTCGAACGTATACAACGCGAGCCTGGCACCCGCGCTCGCAAGCCTGGGACACGAGGTCCACCTCCTCTGCCAGGACCGCAACGCCGCGGAGCTCGAGTGGGTGGACGCCGTCGGCGACTGGGTGGACGGCCGCCTGGAGGTGCGCCCCACGGCCGGCAGCGCCCCGGGCGACGGCTCCATCACGGTCTACACCCCGGACATCGACGGCCTGCTTCCCGTCTACGTGCCGGACGCCTACGAGGGCTTCCGGGTCAAGGCGTTTCCCGAGCTGACCGACGCCGAGCTCGACAACTACATCGAGGCGAACGTCGCCGCGGTGAGGGAGGTGGCCGACCGCGCGGGCGGCGTCGACGCCGCGCTGGCCAACCACCTGATCATGGGACCGGTCATCCTGGCGCGCTCGGGCCTGCCGTTCGCCGCGAAGGTCCACGGCTCCGCGCTCGAGTACACGGTGAAGCCCAACCCCGAGCGCTTCCTCCCCTACGCACGCGAGGGGATGGCGGCCGCCAGGACGGTCCTGGTCGGCTCGCGCCACACCGCGGCCAGCCTCTGGGCCGCCGTCGGCGAGCCGGGCCTGGAAGCCAAGACCCGCTTCAGCCCGCCCGGCGTCGACACCCGCCTGTTCTCCCCGCTGGCCAAGGCCGAGGCGCCGGCGAGGCTCCGGGCGCTCGCCACGGCGGTCGCCGCTGATGGGGATGCCCCGACGAGCGCTGCGGCGTGGGGCCGTGAGCCGCGGCGGGCGGTGGCGGCGCTCGAATCGATGGCGGCGGCGGACGGCGCCCGGGTCGTGTTCGTCGGCAAGCTCATCGTCTCGAAGGGCATCGACCTCCTGCTTGCCGCGTGGCCGCTGGTCGTCGCGCGCAACCCGGGCGCCCGCCTGCTGATCGTTGGCTTCGGGGAGTACGCCGAGCCCGCCGAGCGCCTGTGGGCGGCGATCGCCGCCGGCGAGCTCGATGCCGTGGCGGAGCTTGCCCG
>JAWVFM010000378.1:0-3877 GCA_033856015.1 Solirubrobacterales bacterium | reverse complement strand
CAGGAGCTCTACGGGGTTCGGGCCGACCTGACCGTGATGGGCAAGATCATCGGCGGCGGGCTCCCTGCGGCTGCCTACGGCGGCAGGCGGGACCTGATGTCGCTGGTCGCTCCGGCCGGCGACGTCTACCAGGCCGGCACCCTCGCCGGGAACCCGCTCGCCGTCGCGGCGGGACTCGCCACCCTCGAGCAGCTCGACTCGGATGCCTACGCCAGGCTGCGCGTGCTGACGACCGCCCTGGCCGGCGGCCTGCGCGAGGCCGCTGCCGGCCTGCCGGTCCAGGTCGTTTCGGAGCCGGGCCTGCTGACGGTCTTCTTCAGCGCCGAGCCCGTCCGTGACTTCGCGGACGCGTCGAAATGCGACCTCGACGCGTACGGGAGCTTCTGCCGCGCGCTCCTCGAGCGTGGCATCTACCCGCCGCCCTCGCAGTTCGAGGCCTGGTTCGTCTCGCTCGCGCACGACGCTGCGGCGATCGAGCGCACCGTCGACGCGGCACGCGAAGCCTTCCGCGAGGCGCTGGCGTGAGCGGGCCGTCCCCGGCGCTGGCAGGCCCCGCGGCGACCGACCCGGCCGCCGCGCTCGAGGCGCTCGCCTCCACGCTCCGCGGCCAAGGCACGCTGATCTCGGCGTGCGTTCGCGAGCCGGCCGAGCCGGCGGCCCTTGGCATCCTGGTGGCGGCCGGGCCGCGCGCGGCGCCGGCTCCCGGCGCCTACGCGCAGGTGATCGAGGCCGTCCGCGAGGGCTACCTCCTCCACTACGGGCAGCCGCGGCTCGTCGTGACCGACGATCGCGACCTCGCCCTGCTGGCGGGCGACTACATGTACGCCAACGGCCTGGCGCTCCTGGCGTCGCTCGGAGACCTGGAAGCGGTGCGCGAGCTGGCCGAGCTGATCGCGCTGTGCGCGCACGCCCACACGGCGAAGGGCGGTGACGTTCCGGCGCTCTGGCTGGCCGCAACCGTGGCGATCGGCGTGGGCGAAGCACCCGAGCATCGCGGCGCCAGGGACGCCTTCCGGGCCGGTGAGCCGGCGGGCGAGCGGCTCTGGCTCTGGGCGTCCTCCACGGCCGCGGAAGCAGGCCTTGGCGAGCAGCTAGAGGCGGCCGTCAAGACGGTAGGCTTCGATCCGAACGGGCGCGGCTGAGAGGCCCGCCTCCACGGACGAGCAGCGCTCCCCCCACCGACTTGGCAGACGTGTCGAAAAGCAGCAACGGACCGATGGGCGAGAACGGCGCCCCTCAGCCCGATCCCGCCGGCTGGTACGAGGGCGAGACGGTCACCCGTCGCCGCGCCTTCACGATCGCCGGCCAGGCGCTCGGCGGCATCGCCGGCGCGGCCGTGGCCCTGCCCGCCATCGGCTTCGCCCTGGCTCCCATCTTCGAGAGCCCTGACGAGCACTGGGAGGCGGTTGGGGCCACCAACCGGTTCAGCATGGACACCTACCGGCCGGTCGTCTTCACCTTCGTCGACGGAATCGGGGAGGCCGGCAAGACCACCGCCTACGTCCGCAAGGCGGACCCCTCGCCGCCGTTCAACGAGCCGGAGGGGACCTATGTCGCGATCTCGACGCGCTGCGCCCACCTCGGCTGCCCGGTCCGCTTCGTCGCGGCCGCGGGCAACTTCATCTGCCCGTGCCACGGCGGCGTCTACGACTTCCAGGGAAAGGTCATCGGCGGCCCGCCGCCGCGTCCGCTCGACCGCTTCCAGACCCGCATCCGCCGGGGCCAGGTCGAGGTCGGCCCGCGCTACAGCGTCACCTCCCAGCTCGACCCGGTCCGGGCGAGGGACCCGGGCGAGTACACGGGCGGCATCTGGAACATCCTCTACCCGCCGCGCCCCTCCACGGCGCCGGCGCCCTAGGTCATGCCGAAGCTTCCGATTCCAGCGGCGCTGCGCAAGCCGGCCAAGCCCGGCGAGAACGGTGCCGGCAACGGCTCCGGCTCCGGCAACGCAACCGTGGAGCGCCTGAAGGAGGTCCCGGTCGACCTCGCCGGGTGGGTCGACGAGCGAACCGGCGCCACAACGTTCCTCACCGGGATGCTCTACCGCAAGGTCCCGAAGGGCACCAACTGGTTCTACACGCTGGGCTCGGCGACCCTGTTCGCCTTCATCATGCAGGCCATCACCGGGGTGTTCCTGGCGATGTACTACACGCCGTCGGCGACCCAGGCCTACGGCTCGATCACGCACCTCACGAACGACGTGTTCCTCGGCGAGTTCGTCCGCGGCATGCACAAGTGGGGCGCCACCGTGATGCTCGTCCTGATCTTCCTCCACATGGCGCGGACGTTCACCTTCGGCGCCTACAAGTACCCCCGCGAGCTCAACTGGATCATCGGCGTGGTGCTGGTGATCCTGACCATGGTCATGGGCCTCACCGGCTACCTGCTGCCCTTCGACCAACGCTCCTACTGGGCCACGATCGTCGGCGTGAACATCAACGGCACCGGGCCGATCATCGGGCCGTACCTCTCTGACTTCCTGCGCGCCGGCCCAGAGTTCGGCGCGACGACGCTGCCGCGCTTCTACGCCATCCACATGCTGCTGTTACCGGGCCTGATCATCGCCCTGATCGGCGCGCACCTGTATCTCGTCGTCAAGCAGGGGACAACCGCGCCCCCATGGCTGTCGGCCGAGACCAAGCCGAAGTCGCTTCGCGAGACGAAGGTCTAGGGCAGGGCGTCCATGAACCAGGCAGAGAAGGAGCAGTACCTCCGCGAGTACGAGGTCCTGAAGAAGAAGGGAAAGCCCTTCTTCCCGTACGCGGTGACGAAGGACTCAGCGATGATGCTGATCGTCTTCCTGGTCATCGCGACGATGTCGATCGTCCTCGGCGCGGAGCAGGGCCCGAAGGCGGACCCGACGACCACGACCTACGTGCCCCGGCCCGAGTGGTACTTCTTCTTCCTCTTCGAGGTCCTGCGTGTCATCAAGCCGTCGTACCTCGTCCCGGTCGCCACGATCGGGGTGCCCACGATCGGCATGGTCCTGCTTCTCATGCTCCCGTTCTACGACCGGGGCCCGGAGCGCCGCCCGGAGCGCCGCCCGGTGGCGATGACCGCGCTCGTCCTGACGATCATCGCGATGGCGCTGCTCACGTACGAGGGCGCGAACACGGGCTCCACCAACGAAGTCCAGCTTGCGATAGCCGGCGTCAGCGGGGGGTCTCCGCAGACCGCGGCGGAGGCAGCCACCGCCGCGGGAGGCGGCACGAGTGCGATCTCCTCGCTGCCGAAGAACACCGCTGAGCTGGTCAAGGGCCGCCAGGTGCTCGCGCAGTCCGGGTGCCTGGCCTGCCACAAGCTCGGCGAGAACGGCAACGCCGGCCCGGGCCCCACCCTGACCCAGATCGGCGCCCGCATCCCGCGCGCCTCGATTCTGCGCTCGCTGAAGGCCGGCCCGGGGATCATGCCGTCCTTCGAGAGCCTCCCGCCGGACAAGCTGAAGGCGCTGGCGGACTACCTGGCATCGCTCCACTGAGCGCCTGCCGCCGCGGTGCCGGTCCACCGGGAGCAATGAGGTCATGAGCGCTGCCGGCACGCGCCCGCAGCCCGAGGCGGCCGAGTTCGCCACGCAGGTGAACCGGATGTTCGACCGGATCGCGGGCGTCTACGACCGCATGAACAGCACGATGACTGCGGGCCTCGACCGCCGCTGGCGTGAGCGGACGGTCGACCGGCTCGGCGAGCTCGCCGGGGCGCGGGCCCTGGACGTCTGCTGTGGCACCGGCGACCTGGCGCTCGAGCTCGCCGGACGGGTCGGCCCGGACGGCACCGTGTTCGGCTGTGACTTCTCCGAGCCCATGCTCGACCTTGCGCGCGAGAAGGCGGCGGCCGGCCCGGGTGCCCGCGTGCGCTTCGAGTGGGCGGACGCGCTCAG
>JAWVFM010000377.1:0-7102 GCA_033856015.1 Solirubrobacterales bacterium | reverse complement strand
ACGGCACCGTGCCCGTAGCCGTCGGCCTTCACGACCGCGCAGAGCGCTGTCTCGCCGGAGAGCTCAGCGGCGAGGCGCGCGCTGTTGCGCTTCACCGCGTCGAGGTCGATCCGGGCCTCGGCGCGGGTGACCGAGCGCCCGCTCACTCCAGCGGCCCCGCGACCAGCGCCCTGGGGAGCGCCGCGATGACGTCGCCGGCCACCACGGAGTCCGCCCCGCCGAGGCGGGCTGTCGCGATCCGCCCGGCCCGCGTGCACGCGTGAACTGCGCACGCCGCCGCCGCGAACGGCTCGAGCCCCCGGGCGATGAGCGCCGCGATCGTCCCGGCGAGGGTGTCGCCGGTGCCGGCCGTCGCAAGCGCGGGGCTCGAGAGCCCAGCGACAGCCAGGCTGTCGTGGTCCACGACGAGCGTGTCGTCGCCCTTCAGCACGACCAGCGAATCCGTGAGCTCCGCGGCCTCGCGGGCGCGTGCCAGCCGCGCCGCTCCAATTGCATCGGAGTCGACGCCGAGCAGGCGCGAGAGCTCGCCCGCATGCGGTGTGAGGACGGTCGGTGCGCCGCGCCCGGCCAGCGCCTGCGGCGCGTCCGCGTGCGCGTTCAGGCCGTCCGCGTCGATCACCAGCGGCGCCTCCACGCCCGCGGCAACCCGCCGGGCGAGCTCGAGCGAGTCCTCGTCGCGGCCGAGGCCGGAGCCGAGGACCACGGCGCTCGCGCGAGAGCATGCCGAGACGATCGCATCGGCGTCCGCCGCAGCGAGCCTGCCGTCCGCGCCAGCGAACCCACGCGACATGACCTCCGTGAGCTTGACCTCGAAGATCGGCTCCAGGTCGGCGGGCACGGCGACGGTCGCGTAACCGGCCCCGGCGCGAATCGCCGCCTCGGCGGCAAGGCAAACCGCGCCCGTGAGCCCGCGCGAGCCGCCCACCAGAACCACCTGGCCCGAGGTGAACTTCGTGGACTGTGGACCGCGCCGCGGCAGCAGGTCCAGGACCGCGTCGCGGATCGAGCCGCCCGCGGGCGCAGCCGGGGCGCCGGCTGGAATCCCGATGTCGGCCACCCGGAGCTCGCCGGTTCGCCCCTTGCCGGGGTGGATGCGATGCCCGAGCTTGGCGGCGTGAAACGTGACCGTCAGGTCCGCCTTCACCGCGGCTCTGGCGACCTCGCCGGTCGAGGCGTCCACTCCGGAGGCCACGTCGGCGGCCACCACCGGGCTTCCGCAGGCGTTGATCGCGTCGATTGCGGCGTCGGCGGGGGCGCGCGGCGCTCCCGAGAACCCGGTGCCGAAGATCGCGTCGACCACCACGCCCGACCCGCCCAGGGCCGCATCGATCTCGCGGTCCACCTCGCGGTGGTGGCCATCGAGCCGCTCGAGGTTCGTCGCCGCGTCGGGCGAGAGCTCATCCGCCGGCCACAGCAGGAGCGTCTCGACGTCCAGGCCCGCAGCCGCCATCAGCCGCGCGGCGACCAGGCCGTCGCCGCCGGTGTTGCCCTTGCCGCAGACGACGCGGGCCGGCCCCGGTCCGCACGACGCGATCGCAGCGTCCGCCAGCGCAGCGCCTGCCGCCTCCATCAGATCGAGCGACGCAACGCCGGCGGTGTCGATGGCCCACGAGTCGCTTGCACGCATGCCGTCGGCGTCATAGAGCGGGTCGAGCCAGTCCTCCATCGCCGCCAGGGTACTGGCCGGGTATTCCGGGGCCGCGAAGCGGCGTCAGGGCTGGATCGCGGCGGTGACGCCGCTGCCCGAGCCCGACGCCTCGCGCACGCCCAGGACGATGCTCACCTGCTGGCGATCTCCCGACCTGCCTGCACCGGCGACGAGGTAGTCGAGGCGATCCAGATACGGCGTGGCCTGCTGCAGGCCGGGGGCGGAGGAAGAGCTCTGCGCAAGCGCCAGAAAGCTCGCGATCGGCTTGAAGTCGAGGTAGAAGCTGGGGACGACGCCGCTGCCGAGCGCACTCGTCGCCGCCTTGAACGCGCTCGAGTCGCCGAGGCTGGACGACGGGTGCAGAGCGTTGTCGATGGAGGCCTGGCCAAGCCCGACGACGACCTTGCCCGCCGATTGCTCGACGTCGATCTCCACCGGCGCGCCGGCGGGCTGGACCTTGAAGCCGGTCTGGCCGCCCCCGAGCGGGCTCACGACCAGGTTGCGGTCGTGTGCCAGCGCGCTCTGCACCTGGCTGAGTGTCCTGGCGGAGGCCTGCTCGTCGCTCGTGCCGAGCACCAGCGCGCCGCCCAGCGAGAACACGCTCGAGCCGCTCATGTAGCCGGACGCGCTGCCCAGCCACTGCGTGAGGTTCTTGAAGTCCACCCCGGTGACCGCCCCCAACCGCTGCAGCATCTGCGCCGGACCGGGGCCACCCAGCCCACCGGGCGCGGCGGCCGCCGCCGACTGAAGCTGCTGCAGGCCCTGCGCGAAGCCCTGTCCGAACATCGACGCGCCGAACGCAAGCCAGGCGTCGTCGGGAAAGCCCGTGATGAGCGAGGCGCCGCTCGCCGGGGCGTTCCCGGTGGCCGCGGTCGAAACCGTCAGGCCGACGGTGCTCGACGTGGCGTCGAGCCAGGCCGCTACGGGCTGGCCCTCGAGCGCATGAAGCTGCTCGAGGCCCGGGGCCGAGGCGGGGAGCTGGACGTTGCTCGAGGCCAGGATCGCGTCGACGATGCTCTTCGGGTCCGCCACCACCGTCGCGAGGCGGTCGGCGGGCGCCCCGGCGAGGGCGGACCGATAGCTGCTGGAGCTCGCGAGCGAGGCACCGCCCGCTGCCGTGTCGACCGCCGCCTTGAACGCATCGTCGGTGCCGGCCACGAAGAAGTCGCCGACGACGCCGAACGACGTGTTGCCCTGGACGTCGTAATCGGTGCCCTTGTAGCTGGACTTTTCGAGCTTGCCGTCCGCGGGCGTCGCTCGGGCCGCCTTCTCAAAGGTCGTCATCGCGGCACCGGGGTCGGTCGTCGGCACGATCGCCGCGCCGCCGGGGCTCTTTCCCAGCTTCGTCGCGAAGGCTCCCAGGCGCTCGCCCAGCCAGGGGGCGATGTCCTTCTCGTAGTTGACGCCGCTCTTCTGAAGCTGCTTGTCGAAGCTCTGGACGATGAGCGAGCCGACGTCACTCCGCCCGGAGATCTTCTGGAGGAAGGAGTCGACCGCGGCGCGCTGATCGCCCGCCGGCTTGACGACGCTGTCGAAGTAGAGGGGCGAGTCGGCCGGCACGAGGCTCGCCGGGTCGGGCCCGCTCGACGCGGTCGTCCCGGAGCCGCCGCCACCGCCGCACGCCGCGAGCACGAACGCGGCGACGCCCAGCGCGAGCGCCACGAGCTTGAGGATGGGGCTCCCGCGCCTCACTCGACCGTCACCGTCTTCGCGAGGTTACGGGGCTGGTCGACGTTCAGGCCCCTCAGCCTCGCCACGTAGTAGGCGAGCAGCTGAAGCGGGATCACCGCGACGATCGGCTGCAGGAGCGAATCGGTCCTCGCGACGAAGATCGTCTCCTCGGTCACCTCCGCCACCCCGGCCGTCCCCTCGGTCGCCACGGCGATCACGCTCGCGCCCCGCGCTCGCACCTCGGCGATGTTCGAGAGGGTCTTCTCCAGGACCGGGCTGTCGGTTGCGACGCAGACGACAGGTGTCGACTCGTCGAGGAGGGCAATCGGCCCGTGCTTCATCTCGCCCGCCGCGTAGGCGTCGGACGGCACGTAGGTGATCTCCTTCATCTTCAACGCGCCCTCGAGGCACACGGGAAGGCCGATGGTCCGGCCGAGGTAGAGAAAGAAGCGCCCGTCGCGATGGTGCTCGGCGATTGCCCGCACCTTCTCGTCGACCATCGGGATCGTCCGCTGCACGGCGTGCGGCAGCATCTTGAGCTCGGCGATGAGCTCGCGGATGCGCTCGGGGGCGAGGGTCTTGCGATCCTGGGCCAGCCAGAGGCCGATGAGGTACATGGCCGCCACCTGGCTGGTGAAGGTCTTCGTCGCGGCGACGCTGACCTCGAGCCCGGAGCGCGTATAGAGGACCGCATCGGCCTCGCGGCTCGCCTGGCTGCCCATCACGTTCGTGAGGGCGAGCACCTTGGCGCCGCCCGCCCTGGCCAGGCGCATGGCGGCCAGCGTGTCGGCGGTCTCCCCCGACTGGGTGATGCCGATCACCAGGTCGTCCGGGCTGATCACGGGCTCGCGGTACCGGTACTCGGAGGCGACGTCCATCTCCACCGGGACCCGGGCCCACTGCTCGATCGCATACCGGCCGACCAGGCCGGCGTGATAGCTCGTGCCGCAGGCCACGATGACGATCCGCCGGACGGTCGTGGGGAGGTCGGCCGGCAGGTCGAGCTCAGCGAGATCGACGCGGTCGAGGTCCGGAAGCCGGTCGGTGATCGTCTCGGCGATCGAGTCGGCCTGCTCGTGGATCTCCTTCAGCATGAAGGTCTCGTAGCCGCCCTTCTCGGCGGCGTCCTGATCCCAGTCGACGACCTTCGGCTCCCGCTCCACGGGCTCGCCCTCGGCCGTCGTGAACGTGGCCCCGTCGGGCTCGATCACGATCACCTCGCCGTTCTTGACGAACTGCACCTCTCTGGTCTCGGCGAGAAACGCCGGGATCGCCGAGGCGACGAACGTCTCGCCCTCGCCGAGGCCGATCACGAGCGGGCACTCCTGACGAGCGGCGACGAGCCGGTGGGGGTGCTCGGCGTGCATGGCGACGAACGCGTAGTGGCCGCGCATCTCGGAGAACGCGGCACGGACGGCGGCGTCGAGCTCACCCATATAGCTGCGCTCGATCAGGTGGGCGACGATCTCGGCGTCGGTCTCGGAGCTGAAGATGTGGCCCTGCGAGGTGAGCTCGCGGCGGAGCTCGGCGTGGTTCTCGACGATCCCGTTGAGGACGATGTGGATGTCGTCGGAGCAGTCGCCGTGGGGGTGGGCGTTCTCCTCGGTGACGCGCCCATGCGTGGCCCAGCGGGTGTGCGCCAGGCCGATCGTGGCGGGAGGTGCCGCAACGGCCACGCCCCCGCCGCCGGCTTCCATGCCCAGCTCGGCGCGCAGGTTCGCGAGGTTGCCCACCGCGCGGACCGAGTCGATGTGGCCGTCCGCAAGCAGCGAGATGCCGGCCGAGTCGTAGCCGCGGTACTCGAGTTTCTCGAGCCCGGCCACGAGGAGGTCCCGGCAGGGCCGCCTGCCCGCGTATCCGACGATTCCGCACATTGCCCCTACAGGGTAGGCGAGGCGGCCGGGGGGTTAGGCGAGCTCGCGCTCAACCACCTCGGCAAGGCGAGCGGCCACGGCCTCGCACTCGTCAGGCGCCGGCGCCTCGACCATCACGCGGACAAGCGGTTCCGTGCCCGACGGCCGCAGGAGGACGCGCCCGCGCCCGTCCAGCGCCTCCGCCTCGCGCGCCACCGCCTCGGCGACCGCCGTGGAGCCCTCCAGGGCTTCGAGGTCGCGGACGCGGACGTTGACCAGCCGCTGCGGCAGCTTCTGCATCGGGACTGCCCCGGCGAGCGGCCTGTCGCCGAGCGCGCGCAGGGTGAGCAGCGCCGCGGCGATCCCGTCCCCCGTGGGGCCCATCTCGGTCCAGATGATGTGTCCCGATTGCTCCCCGCCGAGTCGCCACCCGCGCCGTTCGAGCTCGGCGGACACGTGGCGGTCGCCGACAGGCGTGGTCGCCACCTCCACGCCCGCCGCCTCCATCGCGCGGTGGAAGCCGAAGTTCGACATCACGGTGACCGCGACCCCGCCGCCGAGCTCGCCCGCGGCCGCAAGCCCGGTCGCGAGCACCGCGATCAGCTCGTCGCCGTCTCGCACCTCGCCCCCGGCGTCGACGGCGATCACACGGTCACCATCGCCGTCGAACGCGAACCCGATCTCGGCGCCCGAATCCTTGACTCGCGCCGCAAGCGCGGCCGGGTCCGTCGAGCCGCAGCCTGCGTTGATGTTGCGCCCGTCTGGCTCCACCGCCATGGCGTCCACCGTCGCGCCGAAGTGCTCGAAGACCGCCGGAGCAGCCCGGTAGGTCGCGCCGTTCGCGCAATCGAGCACGATGCGACGACCCGCGAGGTCGAGGGCAAACGCCGAGCGCAGCTCGCGCAGGTAGTCGCCCAGCGCCCCCTCGATCGTGCTGATTCGCCCCGCCCGCGCCTGCCCGGCGGCCTCCGGCGCAGCCATCAGCCGTTCGATCTCGCTCTGGAGCTCCTCGGAGATCTTGCCGCCCTCGGGCCCGAAGAGCTTGATCCCGTTGTCCTGCCAGGGGTTGTGAGACGCCGAGACCACGGCCGCGAGATCGAGGCCGAGGCGCCGGACGAGCACCGACGCCGCCGGTGTCGGCAGCACGCCGGCAAGCCACGCGTCTCCCCCGCCCGCCGCGATCCCGGCGGCAAGCGCCGCCTCGAGCATCGGCCCGGACTCCCGCGTGTCGCGCGCGATCACCACCTGGGGCCGGGCGGCCGGCATGGCGAGCGCGGCAGCACGCCCGAGGGTGAGCGCCAGCTCGGCGTCCACCTCATCCCCGGCGACGCCGCGAATCCCGTCGGTCCCGAAGAGCCTTTGCTTTCTTGGTGAGTTCATCGCGTAATCAGCAGCGTCTCTGAGACGCCGAAAACCGAGCCTGGGTAGGACGCAGGGAGGTCGGCGAAGCGAGCGTACCGCCGCAGTACGTGAGCGAGCCGACCGACCGAGGACACCCCCGGGCGACGGTTTGCAGGCGTCTCAGCGCTTGCTGAACTGGGGCCGCTTGCGGGCTTTCTTCAGCCCTGCCTTGCGCCGCTCCTTGATCCGCGCGTCGCGCGTCAGGAACCCGCGGCGCTTCAGCTCGGGGCGTAGCTCGGAGTCGATCTCGGTGAGCGCGCGCGCGACACCGTGGCGGATCGCGCCGGCCTGGCCGGCGACGCCGCCGCCGTGGACGCGGACGTTGATGTCGACGCTGCCCTCGTAGCCACAGGTGACGAGCGCCTGGCGCGCGATGGTCTGCAGGTGCGGGCGCGGGAAGTAGTCCTCGATCGAGCGCCGGTTGATCTCGAACTTGCCGCTGCCGGCACGGACCACCACACGGGCGATGGAGCTCTTGCGCTTGCCGGTCGCCTGAATCGACTGCTCGGCGGCTATATCGACGCGGGGC
>JAWVFM010000376.1:0-3998 GCA_033856015.1 Solirubrobacterales bacterium | reverse complement strand
CGCTCCGCAAGCGCTTGGCGCAGGCCCCTGAGCAAGCCCGCGCGACCCTCCAGCGCCCGCATCAGCGAGTCGACGCGGGGAAGGTCGGAGGCGTGGTCGTCGGAGAGCAGGTGCGCTGCGCCATCGAGGTAGAGGTCGTCGTGGGCGGAGCCCTCGAGGCCGCTGAGGGCTGCGGCCAGCTCCGCGGCAAAGGCCGACTCCTTCGGGCCGAGGCTGGGCTCCGCGACGCGGTCGGCAATCATCCGTGCCCCGAGCGCAAGGCCGGACATGCGCTCGTTGAGGTAGCTCGACGCCCACTCCACGAGGCCGGCGTCAACCGGCTCGTCGAAGGTGAGGACGCGACGCGTGATCGCCCCATTCGAGGCGATCACCACCACGAGCACCACGCGCGGCTGCAGGCGCAGCACCTCGACGCGGTGAACGAGCGCCGCGCTGGCGGGCGGCGCCGTCGCGACCGCCAGCAGATCGTTCACCCGCGAGAGCGCCGAGGTCGTCTCGCGCATGGCCTCGTCGACCTCGCGCCGCATCCGCGAGAGGTCGAGGACGTTCTTGCCCGCCGCGGGCAGCTTCGGCCCGGACGCGAGCAGCGCATCGGCGTAGAACCGGTAGCCGGCGTCGGTCGGGACTCTTCCGGCCGACGTGTGCGGGTGGGTGAGGTAGCCGGCGGCCTCGAGAGCCGCGAGCTCGGAGCGGACCGTCGACGAGCCCCAGACGACGTCCTCGCGCTCGGCGATGGCCTTCGAGGACACCGGCTCGCCGGTCTCGAGGTGCGCGTCGACCACGATCCGCAGGACCTTCTGCTGGCGCTCGCTGAGCATGGGCCAAGTTTACGAACGCGCTCGGGCGAGGCCAGCGGCCCGCCCTCAGCTGTGTTTCCGCCGCCTACTCCCCGGCGGAAAGCTCGAGCGTGCCCGAGGCGTTGCGAATGATCTGGTTGCCCGCCTGCTCGGCGACCGTATCCGTGACGATCCGCGCGTCCTCGGCCTTGGTGACCGTGGTCCTGACGACAAGCTCCTGCTCCGGGAACCCCATGCCTCGAAACTGCACCTCGAGGCGACGGAGAGCCCGCGGATCGCCGCCGGCCGCCGCGGAATGCGCCCTCGCGACCTGGGCCATCGTCCAAAGCCCGTGGAGGATCACGCCCGGCAGCCCCACCTTCTTCGCGAAGTCTGGATCCGTGTGAATCGGGTTGGGATCGCCCGAGGCGGCCGCGTAGCGCTTCGTGAGCTCGGCGTCGGGCGTGACCCGGAGCTCGGGGAGCGAGTCGCCGACGCCGAGCTTCGCCATCTTCAGACGCCCCTCACGATGTTCGTCCAGGTGGCCTTCACCGTTTCGCGGCCGTCCTGGTTGGTGGACACGGACTCGAACACGTAGAAGCCCTTGCCGTCGCGCTCCTCGATCGACCTGCAGGTGACCGCGGTCGTGATCGTGTCGCCGGCACAGACCGGCTCACCCCATTCGAAGGCCTGGCCCCCGTGGACCATGGCCGCGAAGTTCATCTCGACGTCGGGGTCGAAGAGCGCCGGGCCCATCGCCGGAGCGCTGTAGACGACGGCGAACATCGGCGGCGCAACCGCGTTGCGAAAGCCCGCGGCGCGTGCGGCGTCGGCGTCGCGGTGAACGGGGCTAGGCTCGCCGACCGCGTCCGCGTACTGGGCGATGCGTTCGGCGTCGACATCGAAGTCGACCCCGTCCCAGGTCTTGCCGACCGCGTCGGTCTTGAGCGCCATGCGGCGGCGCAGTCTATTGCGCAGGGTCGCCCACCGGCCCGGACACGGGCACCCGCTCGGCCGAGCTGTGATCCGTTGGCAATGGTGAGACGTAGCACGCTCAGACCACGTCAATGCGCCAGGCTGGAGGATGACGAGATGGAGGCGAGCACCATCGCGATGCCAATGAGCTCCCGGCTGAGGCGGATCCGGGGTGCCCTGACACCTGCGGAGTGGCGGCGCGCAGCAGGCCTCGCCGCAGCGATCCTCCTCCTCCACCTCGCCGGCTTCTTCCTCCTCTTCGCAGTGGTGGTGCCGCACCACCTCAGCCTCGGTCAGGGCGGCATCTTCGGCGTGGGCATCGGGATCACCGCCTACACGCTCGGCCTGCGCCACGCGTTCGACGCCGACCACATCGGCGTCATCGACAACACGACCCGCAAGCTGATGAGCGATGGCCAGCGACCGCTTGGGGTCGGCTTCTTCTTCTCGCTCGGTCACTCCACGATCGTCTTCGCGCTCGCGGCGCTCTTCGCGGTCGGCATCAAGGGGCTCTCAGGCGCGGTCGGTGACAGCGGCTCGACTCTCCACCAGGCCACCGGCATCGTCGGCCCGGCGGTCTCCGGGTCGTTCCTCTTCCTGCTCGGCATCCTCAACCTGATCGTGCTCGTGAGCGTCATCCGCATCTTTCGCCAGATGCGACACGGATGCTTCGACGAGGCGGAGCTCGAGGAGCAGCTCGAGAAGCGCGGCTTCATGAACCGCTTCTACGGCCGGGCGACGAAGGCGGTGACGAAGTCCTGGCAGATGTACCCGCTGGGCCTGCTGTTCGGCCTCGGCTTCGACACTGCGACGGAGATCGCGCTGCTCGCCACGGCCGGCGCCGCAGCGGCGGGCGGGCTCCCGTTCTACGCGATCCTCTGCCTGCCGATCCTGTTCGCAGCGGGGATGTCCCTGCTGGACACGATCGACGGCGCCTTCATGAACTTCGCGTACGGCTGGGCGTTCTCGCGGCCGATCCGCAAGATCTTCTACAACATCACCATCACGGGCCTCTCGGTCCTGGTCGCGCTCCTGATCGGGACGATCGAGCTCATGTCGGTGTTCGCCGGCAAGCTCGGCCTGACCGGCCAGCCCTGGGACTTCGTCTCCAACCTCGACCTGAACTACGTGGGGTACGCGATCGCCGGGGCGTTCGTGCTGACCTGGGCCGTCGCGCTGTCGATCTGGCATTTCGGGCGGATCGAGGAGCGCTGGTCCCCCAGCCTGCGGCCCTCCCCAGGCCTCGACTCGCAGACCTGATCCAAACCGCGGATTGCCGCGTACGGATCAGCAAAGGGCGTCGCACGAGGTCGCCAGCCTCGAGACCGCGACGGCCGCTGAGAAAGGAGTCCAGCCATGGAGAGCTTGAGTCGTAGGAAGTTGCTCGGGAGCGCGGGGGCCGCAGCCGGCACGGCTGCGATCGCCGCGACGCCCGCGGCAGCGGCGGCGGCCCTGGAGCGCGGACAGGTCACGGACCCGTCCGGCCCGGCCCCCGACGAGGTCGTGGTCGCGTACGTACACGACGCGAAGCGCGGCGAGGTCACGGTAATGGCCGGGACGCGGGAGGTCACCTACCGCGACCGGACCCTGGTCAAGCGGCTGCTGAAGGCAGCCCCGAAGGCGGAGGAGTAAGAGGATGTCATCCCACCGAGAAGCACCGGAGATCATCAAGGACCCGGTCGCCGACAACACGGACTCGTATGCGTTCGTCAGCCCGGACAAGCCGGACACGGTCACGATCATCACCAACTACGTGCCGCTTGAGAACCCACCGGGCGGACCGAACTTCTTCGAGTTCGGCGACGACGTCCTCTACTCGATCTACATCGACAACGACGGGGACGGCAAGCCCGACATCGAGTACCAGTTCCGGTTCAGGAACGTGGTCAAGAACCAGGACACGTTCCTCTACAACACCGGCCAGATCACGAGCCTGACGGACTCGGACTGGAACCGGCGACAGCTCTATGACGTCACAGTCGTCAAGGGCAAGGGCAAGCCGAAGAAGGTCGGCAAGGACCTGAAGTCCCCGCCCTGCAACATCGGGCCGCGCTCGACGCCGAACTACCAGTCGGCGCTGGCGAACCACGCCGTCCACACGCTGTCGACGGGCGAGAAGGTGTTCGCCGGCCAGCGGGCGGAGGGCTTCTTCGTCGACCTCGGGTCGATCTTCGACCTGGGGACGTTGCGACCGGTGCAGAACCTGCACGTGATCCCGATGGCGGCGACCATGAGCGTCGACGCCAC